>JBILLI010000304.1:0-8577 GCA_044376155.1 Polyangiales bacterium | reverse complement strand
CGAACTACCCCGACGACATGCTCCCGGTGACCACCTCCGTGGTGGCCGACTGGAACCGCGCGTTCCGCGACGCCGTGGCCTCGGCCCGACGTCGCGAGTGCCAGATCGAGCGCGGGATCACCCCGGGGACGCAGCCCGATGTGTGTGACGACCCCGCGGTCACCGGGGTCGAGGGCGACGCGCGCTTCGCCTTCGTGGGCTGCCACAGCCCGGTGTGGGGGAGTGATCCGTCGAAGCCCGGCGCGCACAGCGCGAGCGAGGTGCAGGCCGCGCAGGCCGCGGGCTGGGACCTGCCGTCGTGCGGACCTCAAGGCACCCGCGCCCGCCTCGGGGACCTTCGCTACAACATGATCGGCGCGATCAACGAGTACGACCGCGAGGGCTACTGGGGCCTCGCCAACATCGCCGCCGACCCCGAGACCGGCGAGATGGTCGCGGGGCGCGGGGCCGTGTGGCAGACCGCCACCGACGCGCAGGCCGCGCAGCTCGTCGACTGGGTGCAGCTCCTCGCGGGCACCCTGCGCCCCGAGCAGGTGGTGCGCGGCGACCACATCCTCGCCACGCTCCGCCAGGCCGGCGCCGGTCGTTCGCCCTCCCACGAAGTGCTCGACGCGCCGCTGCGCACCCGCGAGGGCCTCTCGCTCCGCGCCGCGCAGACGTCCCGCGCGCTGCAGGGCCTGCGCTCCCCCGGCGCGGGCTTCGGCCGACCCGGGATGCGACTGGTCTCCCGCGACCCCGAGCGCCCCGGCGCGCGCGCCCTCGCCGTGCGTCGCGTGGCGCAGTCGGGCCACCTCGGCGACGGCACCTCGCGGGCCTCGCGCCTCCGCGCGCGCCTCCGCGGCACCGACCTCGAGCGCGCGCTGATGACCCCCGCGCAGGTGCGCCTCGCCCCCGGCGATCACTTCGACCGCGGCGAGCTCACCGACGACGTGCTGCGCCGCGCCTCCCCCCTGCGCGGGCAGAGCCCGGGGTCCCGCCGCGCGCTGCGCTCCCTGCGCACGCAGCTCCAGCAGCACCAGTGCAACCTCCAGGCGGGCGTGAGCGACGGGGTGCTCGAGGGCATCGCGCGGCGCATCGCCACGGGCGAGCCCATTCGCGCGCAGGGCGACGACGCCGACATGGCCTTCGGCCGCGACTGGGTCTTTCGCCGCGACGACGGCACCCTCGACCTCGACACGGTGCGCCTCTGGGCGCGGCAGTTCGTGCACCAGGGGGTGCTCGCGCACGAGATCGGGCACTCCCTCGGGATGCGGCACAACTTCGCGTCGAGCGCCGACGCGCTGAACTACCACGACCGCTACTGGCGCCTGCGGTCGCAGGGCCACCGCCTCGGGCTGCGACCGCGCTACGAGTACCTCGGCGACCCCATGGACGGCGCGTACTACTCCGACGCCGAGCGCGAAGGACGCGTCGAGGAGTACGCCTACGCCTCGGTCATGGACTACCGCGGGATCAACGAAGACGCCCACGGCCTCGGGCGCTACGACCGCGCGTTCATCAAGCACGGGTACGTCGGAATGGTCGAGGCCTTTCGCGAGGTCGCGCAGCCCGGCCGCGCGCTGCAGTGGGGGATGAACACCATGGGCGGCGGGTTCTCGTCGAACTACGACCTCCAGGGGTGGTCCGGCGGCGGCGCGGTGCGGGGCATTCACTACACGCACATCCCTGAATTTCAGGGCGCTCGCGCGGATGGCGCGCCGACCGTCACCGACGAGAACCGCTACGACGTCTTCCTGCGCGAGACCCGCGCGCGGGAGGTGCCGGGCTTCGGCGATCCGCCCTTCACCAACGTCACCGACGACGGCCACCTGCTCGTGCCCTACCGCTTCGACAGCGACGAGCGCGCCGGGCTCGTGTGGCAGAACCAGCCCTACGACGCCGGCGCCGACGCCTACGAGACCGTGCGCTACGTCGCGGGCCGTTGGCTCGACCACTATTTTCTCGACGCCTTCGCGCGCCGCCGCAGCGGGTTCTCCACCGAGGGATACGTCAACCGCCAGTGGGGGCGCTACCTCGAGAACCTCCGGCAGGTGACCCAGCTCCTCGCCTTCGACCGGATCATCGACGACGACTTCTTCGCCGGCGCCCGCGGCTGGGACGCGTGGCGCAACGACCCCGCCGAGCGCGCGGGGGTGCTCAACGACGCCACCGTCGCCGCCGCGGTCGACGCCATGACCGCACAAATGCTCATGCCCGAAGTGGGGGACCACGGGCGGCGCACCACCGTCGACAACGTGACCTGGGCCGAGAGCGACCCCGCCGACGCGACCTTCGTGAACGTGCCGCTGAACCGCGGGCGCTACTTCGAGAGCACCTGGCGCTTCGACCAGGGGTGGTGGTGGTACGAGCAGCTCGATCGCGCGGGGTCGTTCTACGACAAGACCATGTCCCTGCAGGCGCTGGTCGACCCCGACCTCTCCCTCGTGGGGAGAGACACCGCGGGGGACATTCGCCTCTTTCAGCTCAACGCGTTCACCATCTATCCCGCGCAGATGACCCGCCTCTTCGGCGCGCTCCTCGCCGAGGACTACGCCGACTTCGCGCCCATCATCCGCACCGACGGGGAGTTCGAGGTCCAGCGCACGAACGTGGCCACGCTGAACCTCGCGGGCGCGGCGCGCGGGCGCACCCTCGACGCGACCCACGTGCCGCTGGATCCGCAGACGGGGTTCACCCTGCAGGTGTGGTCCGCGGCGCTCACCATGAGCGGGTTCCCCGCGACCTTCGACCGGCGCTACCTCGACGCCGCGCGGCTGTGGCTCGACGGCAGCGGCGAGGCCATCTCCGTCGACGACCCCACGCGCAACACCGTGACCTACACCGACCCGTGGACGCGGCAGGTGTTCCGCGCGCAGCACCTCGGTGCCGGGATGGGGGAGCCCGGGGCCGACGTGGGCGCGTCCCCCCTCGTGCACCGCGCCACCGGAGCCACCGCCAACGAGACGGGCATCGCCGCGCGAATGCTCCTGCACGCCGCCGACCTCGAGGCCGCGTGGCGCGACGCCCAGCGCGCGGGCGACGCCGCCGGGACCGCGCGGGGGGAGTCCTCCCTGCGGCGTTACCTCGACCTGCTCCGCGTCATGCGCGACCTCACGCGCTCCCTCGACGCGGTGCTCTGACGCGGGTTGCGCCGCCGTCGCATCCTCGCTAGGAACATCCCTTATGCGGCGAGTGGCGAAGGGGCTCCGCGCGATCGCCGCGGGCATCGAGGCGCGGTGGTCCGCGCGGCCCGCGCCGCCGCCGGGCGTGGCGGGGCTGCTCGACGACGACACCGCCCTCGACGAGGCCCTCGCGCGCGCCGAACGGGAGGGCGTCGTGCACCTCGCGAGCCCCGCGATCACCATCGAGACCCGCGCCGCGTGGCGCGCGCGCAACCGCTACGGCGGCGGCGTCACGGCGTGGCGCATCGCGGGGCACGTGGGGTACTTTCGCTACTTCCCCTCGAACCACATCGCCGAGGAGGTGGGCGCCGTGGCCACCTGCACCGCCGAGGAGGTGTGGCGCGCGGTGCTCGACACCGACCTCGTCGTGCCGTGGTGCTTCATCCACGACCTGCGCGGCGTTCGCGGGATCGCGCGCAGCCACCGCGGGATGGGCCTGGAGGCCTACCGCGCCATCGCCCCACGACTCCGCGGCAGCGCCATCGTGGCCACGCCCGTGCAGGAGCCCCTGGCGCGCGCCTTTCAGCTCCTGCTCCAACGCGACGTGCTTCGCGGGTGCACCGTTCACCGACGCGCGGTGGACGCGCTCCGCCCGCACCTCACCCTGGACCTCGGCGCCGCCGGCGTGTCGCCCGACGAGGCGCAGTGGATCAACGAGCTCTACGGCGCCACGGAGCTCACCCTCGACCGGGGCCGACACGTGGTGCTCGCGCCGCCCGCGTGGCGCTGGGCGTCGGGAAGCTTTCGGCTGCGCCTCGCGCTGATCGACGGGCGCATCGTGGTGGCCCGCTACGACGGCTCGGTGCGCGCCGAGGACGTGCCCGCGATCGCCGCGCGCTACGACCTCGTGCGCGGCGCGGTGGCTGACGGGGGCGCGGTGCACGTCTGCGACACCCGCGGCGTCTCGGGGATCACCCTCGCCACGCTGCGGGTCACCCTGCGCGAATTCACCCCCGCGCGCATGGGCTGGATGACGGCCTCGCGGCACCTCGTGCACCCGCAGATCGGCCCGCTGCTGCGCATGCTCGACCCGATCTTCCCGCGCACCCTCGACGGCGTCGTGGCCTCGCGCACGCTGCGGGAGGTCCTCGCGACCACGCTGGCCCCGCGCGACGACGCCCCTCCCGACGCGGCGCCCGACGACGCGACGCCGTACCGCGCGGCCATCGACCAGGCCATCGGCGTGCTCACGC
Source organism: Polyangiales bacterium (assembly GCA_044376155.1). Classification (GTDB taxonomy): domain Bacteria; phylum Myxococcota_A; class Polyangia; order Polyangiales; genus JAWKRB01. The sequence continues at coordinate 4,223 of JBILLI010000304.1, read as the reverse complement.
AGCTCTCCACCGACGCCGACATCGACATCGCCCCGCCGCGCGCCGCCGACGCCCCGGTGCGGGACCTCTTCCACGCGCTCGCGCTGGTGCGCGACGACGTGCACGCCCTCGCCGACTCGCTGCGCGCGGCGAACACCGGCCTGGAGGCGCGCATCGACGCCCGCACCGCCGACCTCGCGCGCGCCAAGGCCGAGGCCGAAACCCTTGCGGCAGAGAAGCTCCGGCTGCTCTCCACCATGAGCCACGAGGTGCGCACGCCCCTGCACGGGATCACCGCCAACGTCTCGCTGCTGCACCACACCCGCCTCGACGCCGAGCAGTCGCAGATCGTGCGGTCGCTCTCGGTGTCGGCCGAGCACCTCCGCGCGCTCGTCGACGACCTGCTCGACTGGGCGCAGGTGGACGGCGAGGTCCACCACCTCGCCTCCGCCGCGTGTGACCTGCGCGCCCTCGCGGGGGACGTGATCGACGCGCTGCGCGGGGGCGCCGAGGCCCGGGGCATCGCGCTGCGCCTCGAGGTCGACGCGGCGCTGCCCGCGGCCGTGCAGGGCAACGCGGTGCGGCTCCGACAGGTGCTGTTCAACCTCGTGGGCAACGCCGTGAAGTTCACCGAGCGGGGCGAGGTGGTGGTCCGCGTCGAGGCGCCCGCGCGCGCGCGGGTGGTGGTGCAGGTGCGCGACACCGGGGTGGGCATCGCGGCCGAGCACCTCGCGCGCATCTACGAGCCCTTCTCGCCCGCCGCCCGCGCCACCGCCGCCCGCTTCGGCGGCACCGGCCTGGGCCTCGCCATCACCCGCCGCATCGTCACGCTGCACGGCGGCGACATCGCCGTCGAGCGCGCGCCGACGCAGGGCACCCTGGTCACGGTCACCCTCCCCCTGCGCGCGGTGGAGGGCCCCCACGCCACGCCCACCCCACCGCCCGTCGCCGAGCTCGACGGGCTGCGCGTGCTGCTCGCCGAAGACAACCCCACGATGCAGTTCGTCACCGCCCGACTGCTGCGGCGCTGGCGGGTGACGCACACCGTGGTCGACGACGGCGCGGCGTGCGTCGAAGCCCTGCGCGCCGCGCCCTTCGACGTGGTGCTGATGGACCTGCAGATGCCCGTGCTCGACGGCTTCGACGCCACCGCGCAGATCCGCGCGCATGACGAGCCCGCGATCCGCGGCGTGCGGGTCATCGCGCTCACCGCCGACGCCTCGCCCGAAGCGCGCGCCCGCGCCCTCGCCGTCGGCGCCGACGCGGTGCTCACCAAGCCCTACCGCCCGGAGGAGCTCTTCAGCGCGCTGTCCCCGTCCCGCCCATCGTCCCCGGGGTGAGCCACACGCGCGCCGACGGGCTACGTCACAAAGCGCCGCGGCCCCGTTGCGCGAGGGCGCAGATGGAGGCATCGTTTCTCAGATTCGGGGCGATACCCTCCACCGGGCACACCTCGACGCCGGGTGAATTCGCCGGCGGCCGTGCCGTACAACACGCTTGAGAGATGTGCCCGCCGGAGCTTCTGGGTCCGACGGCGCGGCACGACGCCAGGACCCTTGAAACTCATCCCGTCGCCGCGCTGTCGCGGCGGATGATCCACCGCGATCCCCAGAACCATCCCCTGTGTCAGGGCGTGACCCACGGCTCCTTTGAGGCCGACGCCCGCGCAGCCCAACGAAGACACCACGAGGCAGAGGCCGCATGGCGCGTGAACGCGAGAGGAAGAGCTGGCGCGAGGTCGACCGCGCCCGCATAACGAGTTACCGCTCCGAGACGCTCGACCAGCACGGTCAGACGGGCAAGCAGACCGCCGCGGTGAAGGAGTACAAGGCCGCCCTCGAGGCGCTCTTTCAGAAGAAGCCCGACGCGGCCGACAAGATCGAGCAGATGATGCCCTCGGTGAAGATGCCCAAGGTCGTCGAGGCCGCGCAGCCCGACGCCCCCGTGAGCGTCGGCACGAAGCGTCAGGACCTGCTCCGCAAGCTCTCGGTGGCCCAGGGCACCAAGGCCATCAGCGACATCACCGACGCCTTTCACAAGGCCGGCTTCATCCTGCCCGACGACCAGGAGGTCTACCTCCAGCTCCTCGAGCACCGCGATGAGTCACGGGTGCGCGAGGCCATCGCGAAGCTCGAGCACCTGCTCGCGGGGCAGCTCCCGAAGCGCAAGCCGGTGCTGGTGCAGCGCTTGAAGCGCCTCGAAGAGGTCGCCGACGAAGAGGCCACCCGCGACGCCGCCCTCGCCCTGCGCCGCAAGGTGGGCTGAGCGACGTCGTCCGTCCGCGGGAGGCCCCCGAAGGGCCAAGGTCACCCCGGGATGATCACGCAGCGTCCCATCCAGCACTGGAGCGGGGCGCAGCAGTCGGAGTCTCCGGTGCACGCCCCGCAGCGCCCCCCCACGCAGGCCTGGTTGGCGCAGTCACGACAGCTCGTGCACATGGGCGCGCCTGCATCACGGGGGACGTCGGTGGCGGCGTCGCGCGCGCCGGCGTCGGGCACGCCCGCATCGGGGGCGGTCGGCGGCGGCGGCGGGTTGCGGCAGGTCTCGCCCGCGCGCAGCACCCCGCGGTCGTAGTGCACGGTGACGGTGTTCGTCGAGCGGAACGACCCAGCGAAGACGCTGCCCCACACCTCCAGCGGCGTGGTGGTCTCGAAGCGACCGCCGGGGAGGTAAAGGTTCCCGCCGAGGGTGGTGGTGCCCGTCGACGAGAAGCCATCGGGCGAGGCGATGTAGACGCGGGTGAGCGCGGGGTACGCGGGTGAGCCGAGGGTGACGGGCACCGTCGCGCGCAGCGCGCCGCCGATGACGAGGTCGAGCTCGGCGTTGCCGTCGAGGGTGATGGTGAGCGGACCCGTGACCGACACGTCGCCGCCGACGAAGAGCGCGGTGCGACCGTGGGCCACGATGGTGACGGCGCCCGGGCTGCCGATGCTCGAGAGGAAGTAGCGCCCGCAGGGGAGGTCCAGGCGGCGGTTGGTGCCGGGCGTGACCAGGGCCTCGCTGTCGAGCCCGATGCGCGCGTTGTCGTTGCGCGTGCGGGCCTCGGTGACCCACGCCGCGACGGGCGCGAAGGTCGAGGGCGCGCAGTCGCACGGCGGCGTGACCGCCACAGGCTCGCGCAGCAGGCGGCGGTAGGTGACCATGGGCTCGACGGTCGCGCCCATGGGCACGCGCAGCGCGCCGCCGACGGAGACGGGCACGTTGGCGCGCGCGTCGCCGTTGACGAAGGCGTCTTCGGCCACCGTGAGACCGTTGTTCGCGAGGAGCGACGCGTTGAGCCGAAGGAACTGCCGCACGCGCTGCGGCGCGGAGATGCCCCACGTCTCGGTGCCGCCGACCCAGAGCGCGCCGCCGACGTCGGTGGTGTTGGTGTTCGAGAAGACGTTGTTCACCCCGACCCCCGCGCCCACGCCGCCCGGCGTGTACCCGCCGCGCGTGCTGTCGAAGCCGTCGGTCACGAGGGGGGTGGTCATGCGCAGGTCGCCGCACGAGCAGATGGCCCAGCGGAACGAGGTCTCGGCGACGGCGCCGGCGCAGCGCCCGCCGCCGATCTCGACGGGCGGTCCGCCCTCGGCGCAGGGGGCGCCGCTGGGGTCGACGAAGACGCCGCGCTCGCAGCGCCCCTGCACGCAGCCCGTGCCGGCCGCGCAGACCGCGCCGCACGCACCGCAATGCGCGCTGTCGCTCTGGGGGTCGACGCACGCGCCGCCGCACGCCGTGAGCGCCCCGGGGCAGCGCTCGGCGCACGCGCCCGCGACGCAGACGCGGCCCATGGGGCACACCGTGCCGCAGCTCCCGCAGTTGTTGGGATCGGTCGAGACGGTCAGGCAGCGCCCGCCGCATCGCGCCTGGTACAGCGGGCACGGAGGCGGCCCGACATCGACCGCGACCGCGACATCCTCCCCGACATCGACCGCGACCGCGGCGTCCATCGAGGGCGCGTCGGGGGCATCGCCCGGCGCGGTCACGTCGACCGCGTCGGCCAGGGGTGACGCGCCATCGCTGCGCGCGTTGGAGGCATCGAGCTTCGTCGCTCCGAGGTCGGACGTGTCACCCGAAGCGTCTCGGGCGACGCAGTCGGCGGTCTTGCACGCGGCGTCGGGCCCAGGGACCGCCGGGGTCTCGCTGCACGCAGCGGCGACGACACACGAGAGGGGGAGCCAGAAGGAGGGGTGTCGCATCACGCGACGACCTCTATCACCCCACGACCGCGCGCAGATGACCTCCGCGCACTCTCTTCAGTT
>JBILLI010000014.1:0-27494 GCA_044376155.1 Polyangiales bacterium | reverse complement strand
GCGCCGAAGCGCAGGGGCTCGCCCGGGTGCAACCGGGTGAGCACATGACGGGTGTCGTCGAGCACGAGCGCGGAGTCATCGTCGGGGACGACGAGCGCGTGAGGGATCTCGGGGAGCGACACGGGCAGGGGACCGTCAAGGCGACGGCAGACGGTGTCGGCGTCGTCTCGGACCTCGTGGAGCATGAGCATGGAGCACCTCCGACGCGATCGAGCGACGCCTCAAGGGGCGGCGACCGCGTCGGGTGCTGTGCTCGGGAATTCACCCGGGCGAGGTTGCGCCCGGAAGAATTTCAGCCGGCGGTCTCGAGGCGCGAGCGCTTCCGGCGGCGCCGGGCGGCCTCGCTGGCCTTCTTGCGGCGCTTCACCGAGGGCTTCATGTAGTGACGGCGGCGCTTGAGCTCACGCAGGACGCCCTCCGCGGCCATCTTGCGCTTCAGGTTCTTGATCGCGCGCTCGATCCCCTTGTCACCGACGGTGACCTCGAGGGGCTTGCAGATCACGGCCTCGCCGGGGGTCACGGTCGTGGCAACAGGGGCGTTGTTCGTAACGGTCAAGATCACATCTCCTGAATGGGCGTCGCTCCGCCGGGCAATCGGGGCGCGGAGCCTGTCGGAATCTGCGCCGGAGCGCAAGGGCCTTTGGGCGAAAGAATGGGCCGATCAGGGGATCAACCGACCCGACCGCGACCGGATCACCCACACCCCAGGTCGCCCGCTGTTCGAACCCGTGCAGAGCTCCCGCACGCGCGCGGGGTCACCCGACGGGGGGAGGGTGTACGAGTCGGCCGTGTCACCCGCGTTCAGACCCGCGCGGGCGGGGCCGCCCACGGGACCGGCGTCGGCGTTCGGCGGGTCCCAGGTCGCCCACTCGCAGCGGGCGTAGCGGTATTCGAGGTCCCAGTCGTCGACGGCGCCGCTGGTTACGCGCCGAAGGATGAGCTGAAAGCTGTTGAGCTGGTCAGCCCGCTGGCTGAAGCGCTCGACCTTGTGCCAGGTCACGGCGAGGCGCGTGGCGTCGAGGCCGAAGCACACCATGTTGCGGTCGGGGGCGCCCGCGTTGCGCGCGTCGACGTCGGACCACAGCGGCGCGAACATCGGCAGCCCGTTGATGGGGAAGGGCCGCGGGGCGAAGTCTCGCAGCGGCGCCCGCAGGGTGATGTTCCCGTTGGTGTTGACGTAGAAGTCCTCGAAGCGTCGGCCGAAGAAATTAATCCCGCGGGGGAAGGTCACCGACATCGGGATGGGCTGCGCCTCGGTTTCGCTCGCGGTCCCAGGGCCGTTCCACGACCCGTCGTCCGAAGCCGTGAAGCACTGCGTCGGCGGACCAAATCCAAGGCTGCCGCCGAAGCCCGTCTCGCGCGGGTCGCACGCCCCCTCGATGCACGATCTCCCTGCGACACAAGCGTTTCCGCACGATCCGCAGTTCGCCCCGTCGCTCGCGGTGTCGACGCAGACCGACCCGCAGGCCGTGCGACCGCCCGTGCACACCCCCGGGGTGTCGGGCGTCACCGGCACGTCCCGCGGCACCACGGGCACGTCGACCCCCGGCGGCACGTCGACCCCCGGCGGCACATCCACCCCGCCGTCGCCGCTCGGGGGGACCGGCGGGTCCACCACGCAGGTGCGCAAGTCGGGCGTGGCCGAGCTGTAGTTCGGGAGGTTGGGCTGGTCCACGGCCTCGCACCGGCTGCGCCCGCAGGTGAACCCGTCGCGGCACCGCACCGCCCCATTGCGGCAGCGGTTGGCGAGGAACACCCCGAGGAGCTGCCGCCGCCCGCGCGCGAAGGCGACGCGAAAGCTCCGCACGAGGGGCTCCTGCGCGACGCCATCGGCGCCCGGGCGAAAGCTCCCCGTGATCTGCACCCGCACGGGCGCGTTGGTGACGTCTGCCCGCTCAGGCTGCAGCACCACCTCGCCCGGGAGCACGAAGCGGTCGACGTTGAACTCCGAGGCCCACAACAGCTCGCCCCGGTCGCGGCGGACCTCCACCCGAACGCTCTCCAGCGGCGCCGCGGTGTTGCCCGCGCAGATGTCCGTGTCGATGCGCAGCACCACCTCGGTGTCTCCGCCGAGGCAGCTCCCGCCCGCGGCGAGGCCCACGAGCGAGGCGAGGCGCGCGCGTCGCCTCACGGCCCCACCGTGACCGTGGCCCAACGCCCCACGGGCTGCTGCGCGGCGCCGTTGGTCGCGACGAGGACGCCCACCACCGTGCCCACGACCACCGCGCCGATGCCCGTCCAGAACCACCAGCGGGTGTGAACCCCGCCGTCGCCCCCGCCGCCGCCCGGGCTAAACGCCAGCACCACGCGGCCCCCTGCGGGCACGTCGACCTCGCGGCGCTGCACGTCGCCGTCGGCGAACTGCACCTCCACCCGCTGCCGCCCCGGCATCGCCTCGACCCCGCCCGCGCCCACCCGCACCGCCTCGCCGTTGAGCCGCACCGCGGCGTCGGCGCGACCGGTGTCGATGACGATGCGCGCCGCCAGAGGCCACGCGCCCGCGTCGAGGGTGATGGCGTCGCGCGCGCCCCGGGCGAGGTCGACCGAGGCCCGCGCGGGCGTGTGCCCCTCGCGCCGCGCCTCGAAGGTGTGGTGCCCGGGATTCAGCGCGAGGTCGTGCTGACCGTCGAGGAGCCGCACGGCCTCACCGTCCACGAGCACCTCGGTCGCGCGACCGGCCACCGTGAGGCTCACATGACCCACGCAGCGCGCGGCGTCGTCGCGGAGCGTGCGGGCCTGCTGCACGAGGGCGTCGTCTTGCGAGAGCCCGACGACCTGCTCGAAGGAGTCTTGCGCCTCACGGCATTGGTCCAGGCCGCGGTAGGCGAGGCCGAGGTTGAACATCGTGCCGGGCCGGTCAGACACGGCGAGGGAGCCTCGAAACGCGCGCACGGCGTCGGTGAATCGCCCCTCTTCGAGGGCGGTCTGCCCCTCGATGAACAGCCGCCGCGCGCGCTCGGTGTCGTGCTGCGCGTGGGCGCTCTGTGCGACCAGCAGCGACGCCGCGAGCAGCAGCGCGGAGACACGGCGGGCGGTCATTGCGCGTCGAACCCCGCGGAGCGAATGCCGCCGCGCAGGGGCCGCGCGATCACCGGCGCACGCGGCGCGGCGGGGGACGTCGCAGACCCGCGCGCGGGGGCCGGGCCGACGAGCGCCCGACGCGGCGCGGTGCGCGCGAGGCGGGGCGCAGGGGGCGCGGCCGACGGGACGGGGGCCGGGGGAGGGGCTTCTGCGGTCGGCGCGACGATGGCGGCGGTGGCGGCGCGGAGCACGTGGGCGTCGGCCGCGGCGGTGGAGCGCAGCACCGGCTCGGAGGCCACGAGCGGCGCGGGGGCCGCCGGGCGCGAGGCCACGCCCGCGAAGGCGCCGATGGCGGGGAAGCACAGCGCGGCGGCAGCCAGCGCGAGCCACGGCACGCGACGGCGCGGGCGCTCGGCGGGGGCGTCGGTCTCGAACCACGGGAGGGTGCTCTGGTCGCGGCGTCGCACCACGCGGAGCTGCGTGTGGTCACCGCCGAGGGCCTCGAAGACGTGGGTGAGCGCGTCGACCATCTCCTCGGCGGTCTGAAAGCGCGCGTCGAGGTCGTGCCGCAGCGCGCGGTCGACCAGCCCGGAGAGCCCCTCGGGGAGGTCGTCGCGAAAGGCCGTGACCGACGGGGCCTGCTCGGTGCCGATGGCGAAGAGCACCTGGTTCTGGTTGTCGCCGTCGAAGGGCAGGCGACCCGCGAGGGCGTGAAAGAGCATCGCGCCCACCGACCAGAGGTCCGCGCGGTGATCCACGGCGCTGCCCCGGGCCTGCTCGGGGGACATGTACCAGAGGGTGCCGACCACGAGGCCTGGGCTGGTCATCCCGTTGAGCGCGGGGTCGAGGCGGCGCGCGATGCCGAAGTCGAGCAGCGTGGCCTTCCACCCCCCCTCCGCGCGCGGGGTGAGAAAGACGTTCTCGGGCTTGATGTCGCGGTGCACGAAGCCGCGCGCGTGCGCTGCGACGAGGGCGTCGAGGACCTGGAGGGTCACGGCCACGAGGTCGCGCAGCTCCATCGCGCCGCGCTCCAGGCTGGTCGCGAGGTCGTTGCCCTGCAGGAGCTCCATGGCGAGGTACATCTCGCCCGACGACTCGTCGACGCTCGCGTCGAAGACCCTTACGATGCCCGGGTGGTGGATCGACGCCGGCGCCTGCGCCTCGCGCGCAAAGCGCCGCGCGACATCGCCGTTGGTCGCGAGGTCGGGGTGGATCACCTTCAGCGCCACGCGCTCGTCGGTGAAGCGGTGCCGCGCAAGGAACACCACGCCCATGCCCCCGACGCCGAGAACGTCGAGGAGCTCATATCGGGTCGCGATGGTCGCACCGAGCCTGGCGACGGCCTGCGCGTGACGTTCCGCGTGCTGCACGGGGGCCGTAGTCTAGACGCAAACCGCGCCTCGCGGCAGGGCGATCAGTAGTCGACCAGCACATCGACCTCGCCGCGGGTGCGGAGGTCAACCCGCAGTGGCCACCCCGCGTCCCGCGGGCCGTAGAGGTAGCGGTAGCGCGCGAGGTTCTGAATGACCCTCCGGACGTAGGTGCGGGTCTCGTCGAAGGGGATGCGCTCGACGAAGAGGTCGACCTCGTCGTCGGGCCATTGCCGCACCCATCGGCCCATGGCCCCCGGGCCGGCGTTGAAGGCCCCGATGGCCCGCGGGAGCGCCGCCCGATACTGATGAAACAGCCGCCCGATGTACCAGCCCCCGACGCGGATGTTGTACGCGGGCTGAAACAGCAGCTCTTCGCGAAAGGGCAGCCCCAGGGTCTGCGCCACGCGCCGGGTGGTGGGCGGGATCATCTGCAGCAGCCCGATGGCCCGCGCGCTGGACACGTCGCGGTCGTTGAAGGCGCTCTCCTGCCGCATGATCGCGAAGAGGTAGTGCCGCGGGAGCTGCTGCTCGTCCTCCGCGGCCTCGACGCGCGCGGCGTGGGGACGAGGAAAGCCCGCGTCCCAGACCCAGCGCGTGGCCTCGGTGGGGAGCTCGTCAAGGTGGTCCGCGTGGCGAGACGAGAGCACGAAGGCCCGACGGGCCTCGCCGAGGGAGGTCCAGAGCGCCGCCATCGCCTCGTCCGCGCGGTCCGACGGGACGCTCGCGCGCAGCCGGGTCTCTTCGTCGGCGACGAGGTCCGCCGCGTCGTGGTCGAAGCCCAGCGCGTGCAGCCAGCGCGCCGCCGCGGGCAGGGTCAGGGGCGGCACCGGCCGCGCGGCGGGGGGCGGCGTCGGCGTCGGCACCTCGAGGCCCTCGGCCCGGAGTCTCGACTCCGCCAGCAGCGCGTACCAGGTGAGCGGGCGGTGCGCGATGAGCCCGCGCCAGCCCGTCACGGCCCCATCGCGGTCGCCGAGCCGCTTGCGCGCCACCGCGGCCCAGTATCGCCCGCGCCCCCGCTCAAGGTGGTGAGTGGCCATCTCTGCCGACCGGTCCAGCGCCTCGGCGGCCTCGCGGAATCGCCCGCTCTCCAGCAGCGCCCACCCGAGGTGCCACGCCGCGTCCACCCGCAGCCGCGCCGGCGCGTCGAGGCGCTCGCGCAGAAAGCGTTGGAAGCGCTCGATGGCCACCGCGCGGTTGGCGTGGTGGGTGTTGAGCCACGCGGCGCGAAACGCGGCCTCGTGACCCCAGCGACCGCGGTCCACCCGGGCGACCTCGTCGAAGGCGCGCACGGATTCGTCGTCGCGGTCTGCCCGCGCCAGCGCCCGCGCCGCGAGGAACGCGTCCTCGCTGCGGTGCTCGTTGCTGGGGTCGCGCGACGCCTCGCGGAGAGCGACGTGGGCCTCGGCGTAGCGCCCGCGGGCGGCGTACAGCGCGCGGCCGAGGAGGTGCTGCCGCCGCGTGCTCGTGCGCGCGGGACCCTGCGGCATGGACTCCAGCGTGGTGATGGCCTCGGCCTGCCGCGCGCGCTCCAGAAGGTTCGCCGCGCGCGCGAGCGTCTGCTCGGGAGACAAGGGTGCGCCCAGGCGCGTGAGGGCCGCGAGGGCGTCGGGCGCATGGGCGTCGTCGGGCTCATCGACCGCGAGGCGGCGCCAGCATGCGACCGCGGCGTCGCGCTCCCCGGCTCGCTCCAGCGCGTCGGCGGCGGTGCGCCAGGCGCGGGCGCGCCCGAGGCCCGGCGGGGGCGTGGTCGCCCACGTGCGCATCACGAGGACCGCCGCAGGGAGATCACCCGCCGCGAGGCCCGCCATCGCCGCCGCGGCGAGATCACGGGCGCCGCCCCCGTCGGCCGCGAGGCGCTCGTAGGCCGCGCGCGCTTCGGTGTGTCGGTCGCTGCGGGCGAGCGCCTGGGCGCGGAGGCGCAGCACCTCGACGCGCAGTGCGGGGAGCAGCTCGGCGAGGCCCTCGGTCAGCGGGACGGCGTCGGCCGGGCGGTCGACCAACATCGCAAGGCGCGCGCGGAGGTACCGCACCTCGCGCGTGCGCTGAACCTCCGCCGGGAGGGCCGCGGCGAGGTCCCAGGCCTCGCGGTGCTCGATGCGGCGTACGGCTTCCACCACGGCCTCCAGCGACGCGGGCACCGACGGCGCATCGGAGCTCACCTCACGGGGCGCGTCCACCGCGGCGTCGGGCGGCGCGGCGTGCGCGGGGCGCGCGTCCATCGCGGCGGTGCGCAGCGGCGGGCGCGCGCGCGTGCACGCGGCGAGGCAGAGGGCGAGCAGGGCGCGGCGCATGACGTCCTCCCGCGTATCACGCCAGGGTGTCGGAGACGAACCCCGCGCGACCCGCGGCGCGGTGGTTCAGGCCCCGAGCACGAGCCCGCGGAGAACCTCCAGCGAGACGTTGCCCACGTCGAGCACGCGGTGGTGAAACTCCTTGAGCGTGCCCATCCCGCGCGCGTTCCAGCCGTCGCGGAGGGAGAGCATCTCTCGCTGCCCGACCTTGTACGAGATGGCCTGGCCGGGCCATCCGAGGTAGCGGGTGACCTCGCTCTCGGCGTGCTCCTGGCTGAGTCCGCCCACGTCGCGAAAGAAGGCCACGCCACGCTCGTAGGTCCACGCCTCGCCGGGCTCGAAGGGTGCGTCGTCGGGGATGCGGAGATCCAGGTGCGCGCCAATGTCGAAGGCCACGCGGCACGCGCGAACGAGCTGCATCGCGAGCATCCCGATGCGGTACGCGGGGTCCTCGAAGTACCCGAGTTCGTCCATGAGCTGCTCGGCGTAGAGGGCCCATCCCTCGGCGTAGCCTGAGTATCCGTAGGCGAGGCGGTGCACCCGGCAGAGGTTCTCGCGGAGGTACACCTGCAGGCCGCACTGGAGGTGATGGCCCGGAAAGCCCTCGTGGTAGGCCGTGGTGACCTCGTCAAAGAGCGGGAACGGGCCGTCGCCCGCGAGGGAGTACCAGACCGATCCTGCCCGCGAGAGATCCTCGGAGGGGGGCACGTAGTACGCGCCGAGGGGTCCGCCCTGTGGTGCGATCTTCACGTCCACAGACTTGATCGCCGCGGGGATGTCGAAGTGCGACCCGTCGAGGTCGGCGAGGGCGCGCGCCTGTCGCTCGCGCATCACGCGCAGGAACGCATCACGGTCGGGCGCGGTGAAGCGCGGGTCTTCGCGGAGCTGCGCGTACAGCGCGGGGAGCGTACGGGCCGACGAGACCTCGGCGCCCACGCGAAGGATCTCGTCCCACAGCCGCCGCACCTCGGACCACCCCCACGCGCAGGTCTCCTCGGGGTCCACGGTCGCGCCCACGAAGCGACGGGCCGCGCGCACGTACCGCTCGCGTCCCACGGCGTCGTGCTCGGCGCTCCGCGGGAGGTACTCGCGCTCCAACCACGCGCGGTAGTCCGCGAAGGCCTCGCGGGCCGCGTCGGCGCCGTCGACCACCCGACGCGCGAGGGCAGGGTCCAGCGCCGCGTCTCCCTCGGCGCGCGCCGCGAGGGCCGCGAAGGGGCCGTTCTCCGATGCCGCGACGACCCCCTGCTCGACGCACGCGCGAACCTGCCGCGCCGCCACGCGTTGACCGTGCGCGAGGCCTTCGGCGAGCGACGCGCGGTGCCCCGCGAGGACCCCGCGAAGGCCCTCAAGGCGCGCGGCGACGGCCTCCCAGCCCGCGGTCGTGGAGGTGTCCATCTGGTCGAAGACCATGCGCACAAGCTGGAACGCCGAGGCGATGTTGTTGAGGTCCACCCGGTGGTCGCCGTGGTCGAGGGCGTCGCGCTCGAGGGCCACGAAGTCACGGCAGACGGCGACGGCGAGCGCGTCCCAACGCGCGGTGGCGGGCGGCAGCGCCGCGAGGGCGCGCTCCCACCGTGACACCTGCTCCCCGTAGGCCGCGAAGCCCGCGGGGGAGAGGTCGTCCCAGCGGTGGTCGTGACCCGCGATGCCCATCATCGTCGCGTTCATGGGTCGCATCGCCGCGTACTCGTCGACGAGGGCGTCGCTCCACGCGAAGACGGGGTGCTGGTTCACAGAAGCTCCTGCGGCAGAGGGAGATCGGATCAGGGCCAGGGGAACACCGCGGCCTCGCCGTGGCGCTGCACCATGCGCCGCAGGCTGCCCAGGGCGGCGTTGCGGCGGCGGTCGTAGCCCACGTACGACTCGTCGGGGATGAGCCGCATGCGCGACGACATCGGGTCGCGCGCGATGGAAGCGCGGAGGGCCGCGGGGGTCGCGCGCTGCATGGACTCGTAGAGGTACCGCGGCACGCGGCGCACGACGCTCGGCGAGCCCAGCCCGTTGATCACCCGCGGGAACCACCCGGCGTCGTTGTCGCGGAACACCAGGTCGTTGTTCTCGTCGACGGTGATGTTGCAGCAGTTCCAGCGGTCGTAGTTGGCGGCGAGGTAGTCGAAGACGAGGACCTCGGAGACCTGCCGCGCGCGCTCGCCGCGGCCGGGGGGCAGGGGGTTCGCAGGGTTCATCCACGAGGACCACTCCTGACGCGCGGGCGCCTCGTGCATCTGCGCGCCGTGGAGCACAGGCATCCACACGCTCGCAGAGCCGTAGACCATGCCCTCGCGGTCGACCACGAGGTTGGTGCCGCGGCCGAGGCGCCCGAAGGCGCTGAGGGGGACACGCTTGCCGATGGTCGGCGGCACGCGGTTCTGGATGCCGAGGAGCCGGGCCAGGTGGTACGACGCGACCTCCCTCCGCCAGAAGGTCTCGAGGTTGCGCTGCTCGGGCTGAAAGCTGATCTCCACCCCGTCCCCGAGGTCCATGTGAAAGACGTAGAGGGTGCTGTGAAAGCGGGCGACCGTGCGGACCACGGGGCGCTCGTGCATCAGCCGCACCCACTCGTCCTCGCTGCGCCCCCGAAACATCCGCGGCGCCTCCGCCGTCGCGGGGGCCGCCGCCGCGGGAGCCGTCGCGAGCGCAGCATCGGCCACAGAAGGAACGTCCTCCGGTGTGCGAGCGTCGGGGGCGGCGGGCTCTGGGACCACGTCGGCCGAGATCGGCGGCACGTCGGCGGGCTCCCCTGCATCGGGGGCCGTGACCGACGGCGCGCGAGGGGGCTCCTGGAGGGCGGGCGCAGGCGACGCGGAGCACCCGGTGACCGCGAGCACGAAGGGGAGGGCACGGAGGCCACGGCGCAGGCTGGACATCAGAGGGCCGGGAGGTTCCCCCACGGCGACGCGAACGCGCAAGGGCGATCGGGGAGTCGTCTGGACATCGCCGGGGTCTCCGTGGGAACGTTCTTGATCCGCGTGGCACTGACGACGCAACCAACGCCGGTGCGCTGCCGCGGGTTCGACGCATGAATGAAGGCGAATGGGTAGCGGCGTGAACGTGAGCTGTCCTCGTTGCGGCAAGGAGAACCCCCCGGAGATCCGGTTCTGCCTGGGCTGCGGCAGCGATCTGCAGGGTAGAGCCTCTCCGCCCATGGTCGGCGGTGCACCTCCTCCGCTGAACGCGGGGCCTCCGCGCATCGGCGCGCCCGTGGGCCTGCCTCCCATCGGGGCCGCGCGACCGGCCGCGCCGCTGGGCCCGCCGCCCTTGTCGTCGGCGCTCGGCGCGCCGGGCATCCCACCGCTCGCGCCCCTGGGCGGTCCGGGCGCGCCGCCGCCGCTGATGGCGCCCCCGATGGGAGCCGCCAACGCGCCGCCGATTCTCCGCGGTCCGAGCCTCTCGGGGGTCACGCCACCCGCGGCCAACGCCCCGCCGCCGGTGGCGCCGCCGCCGCTGTCGGCGCAGTCGAGTCCCCTCGGGCCCGTCACATCGCCCAACGCGCCGCCGGGAATGTCTCCCGGGGGGCCGATCTTCGGTCCCATGCCGCCTCTGCCCACGGCGGCGCCGCCCGTGCTTGCGCCCCCGGGGCCACCCGCGGTGCCGATGGCTCCGCCGAGCGCGCAGTTCGCGCCGCCCATGGGCCCTCCGATGGGCCCTCCGATGGGCTCTCCCATGGGTCCTCCCGCCGTCGCACCGCTGTCTCCGCCCGATTCCTCGGGCGGTCCTGCGCCGATCTTCGGCCCGATGCCCGTGCTCTCGGCGCTTGCGGCGGCTCCTCCCGCTCCTCCCGTCGCGCCCCCGCCTGACCCATATGCCTCCGCGCACAACGGAGATCCGTTCGCGGCAATGCCCTCGGGCGGCGATCCCTTCGCGAACCTGAAGCCGCCGGTGGTGGATCCCTACGGGATGATGGCCTCGCCCTACGCGGCGCAGGCCAACAACGACCCCTTCGCCTCGGCGGGCACGCAGAACCCCTTCGCGCGTCACAACCGCGCGCCGACGGCGCTGCCGAACCCGAACAACTTCGCGGCGCAGCCTCCGGGCTTGAGTTCCCGAGACGGCACGGGCTTCGGTGCGGCGTGGCAAAACCCTCTCGCGCCGGTGCAGGAGATGCCCACCGAGACACGCGGGCGCCTCGCGCGCGCGAAGCTCCTGGTCACGCAGCTCGACGGCTCCGAGCAGCGCGAGGTGCCGCTCAACGACGGCGAGAACCTCGTGGGGCGTGAGGTCGGCGGCCTCTTCGCCGAAGACAACCTGCTGTCGAGCCGACACGCGACGATCATCGTACAGGGCGGCGCCGCGTGGGTGCGCGACGAAGGCTCGCGCAACGGGGTGTACGTGCGCATCCCGCGGCAGACCATGGTGGAGCTGCGCGACGGCGACCAGTTCTGCTTCGGTCGCATCATCCTGCGCTTCGAGCAGCGGCCGCCGGTGAACGCCGGCGTGGGCGACTTCGCGGGGCAGCTCGCGTTGGTGGTGGGGCGCGACGTCGACCGCACGCTCTTCCCGATGCCGGTGCCCCTGCAGGGCATCACCCTCGGGCGCACCCGCGCCGACCTGCGCTTCCCCAGCGACGGCTGGGTGTCAGGCACGCACTGTCAGATCAGCGTGGTCGGGCCGCAGGTGATGCTCATGGACGTGGGCAGCTCCAACGGCACCTTCGTGCGCATCCAGGGCACGCGGCCGGTGCAGCACGCCGACGCGCTGCTCATGGGGCAGCGCATCTTTCACGTGCACCTGCAGTAGCGCGGGCTACGCCTCGCGGGTCCACTCGGCGCTCTCGACCACGGGCATCTGCAGGGCGCGCTCGCGGTCGAGGTCGAGGTTGCCGACGTGCAGCGTGAGGGGCGCCTGCACCCACTTGTAGATCGAGCGGGTGAACATCCGCACGAACTTCTCCACCCAGGTCGCCACCTGCGTTGCGCCCACCTCGGGGAACACGCTCTCGAGCGCGTGGCGCATCTCGTGGGGCGAGAGCTTCTCGGCGGCGTAGAGGTGAAAGCAGGCGTCGAGGACCTGAAAGGGCATGAGCTCGTCTTCGCCCTTCTGGTTCGGCGCGAGCTCGGGGCCCGCGGGCGCCTCGAGGGTCTTGCGAATGCCCTCGAAGCCGTGGACCTCCAGGAGGTGATCGAGGAGGTAGATCACCACGGTCTTGGGCACGTTCGCGAGCACCGCGAGCGCGCCCTCGAGGTCGCCGCCGATGGTCGTGTACCCCATCGCCTTCTCCGACATGTTCCCGGTGTTCAGGAACAGCATCCCCGTGGTGTTCGACCAGTTCCACATGCGGCCCGAGCGGATGCGCGCCTGCACGTTCTGCTCGGTGAGGGCGCTGAGGGGACCGCCCACCATGGTGCGCGCCGCGTCGGCCTCGCGGTCGAAGGCCTCCTCGATGGGCACCACCTGAAAGGGCACCCCGAGCTCCTCGCAGATGAGCCGTGCGCACTGCGCGGTGTGGTTCGAGGAGTAGCGCGTGGGCATGTAGAACGCGCGCAGGAGCTCGCCCGCCTTCGCGCGCCGCCCGGCGTCGTCGAGGTCCTCGTGGCGGCGCTGCACCCAGCGCCACGCGACGAGCAGGGTGAGCAGCGAGTCGCGGCCGCCCGAGAGGGCGATGCCCACGCCCTTGAACGCGCCGGTCTTGTCGAAGTAGTCGCCCACGCCGAGGCTCAGCGCGTCGAGCAGGTCCTCGCAGAACTCCGCGCGCGCGCTGCGCCCGGTGGCCTCGCCCGGCAAGAAGAACGAGCGCCGCGGCGGCACCGGGTACCGCAGCGCAGCGCGGTCGGCGCCGGCGCCCTCCGCCCGCACCACCCGCGGCAGCGTGGGCTGCGCGAGGGCCTGCAGGCAGTCCACCCGCCACGTGGTGTTCTCGGTGCGCAGGCGCTGCGTGCGGTCGAGGTCCACCACCGCGCTGGCCACGCCCTCGCGCCACCGCGGCGCCTCGAGCATCGGGCGGCCGTTCTGCACGACGAAGCCGCCGCCGTCGAAGATCAGCCCGTCGTTCGCGCCGACCTGGTTCACGTACGCGACGACGCACTGATTGTCGCCCGCGCGCGTGTTGATCATCTCGCGGCGCGTGCCCATCACCCCCATGCGGTAGGGCGACGCGGAGATGTTCACCATCAGCTCCGCGCCCGCGTAGCACCGCCGGCGCATCGGGCCGTCGGGTGACCAGATGTCCTCGCAGACCTCGACGCCGAGCACGCCCCAGTCGAACTCGAAGACCATGTCACCGAAGGCCACGCCGTCGACCTCCTCGAAGCGCCCCGGCGCGCCCGGCGAGAAGGTGCGGGCCTCGTAGAACACGTTGTACGTGGGCAGCTTCTCCTTCGGCACGACGCCCAGCACGGCGCCGCGATGCGTGACGGCGGCGGCGTTGTAGAGGTGACCGCGGTGCGCCACGGCGACGCCCAGCACGAAGACCTGCGGCAGCGACGCGGTCTCGGCCGCGAAGCGCAGCAGCTCGCGCCACTGCGCCGACACGAAGCCGCGCCACTGGATCAGGTCCTCCGCGGGGTATCCGCCGATGACCTGCTCCGGCAGCGCGACCACCGTGGCGCCCTGCGCGGCGGCCTCGCGCGCGAGGCGAAGGCAGCGGTCGGTGTTGGAGCGCACAGACCCCACGGTGGGGTTCACGCTGGCGAGCGCGATCTGGATCAGCCTCATGGACGCGGGACGGTACACCAGCGCGGCAGGGCGCGCCCGCGGGTCAGCGCCCGAGGCGCTGCAGCGTCGACCGCACCCACGCCCGCAGCGAGTGCGGGGTGAACGGCTTGTGCACGATCATCTCGGCGTGCTCGGCGAGAAAGGCCCCGTCGCGCTCGGAGCACGCGCCGCCCGTGATGAACGCGATGCGCTCGCGCAGCCGGGGGGTCACCGCCGACGCGCCGTCGTACACGTCCACGCCGTTGGCCGGGCCGAGGCTCATGTCGCAGAGCACGAGGTCAGGCGCGGACTCGGCCTCGAGCCCCACGAGCCACTGCACCGCGCTGTTGCCGTCGGTGTGCGAGTACACGTCGTACTCGGACGCGAGCGTGCGGCGCACCACGCTGACGATGCACTGGTCGTCGTCGATCACTGCGATGCGCGGCCGCCGCAGGCGGAACACGCCGGTGGAGTCGGGGGTCATTTCGCAGAGGTCGGAGTGCGCTTCATTCACGGACACGGTCGCACGCTAATGCAGCATGCGGGAGGAGGTAAACGCCGCGGGGTCAAGTTCTGTGCGTTCCCTACATCCGGCTACAGCAAGCGATCAGCGCCCTACGCGCTCCGTCACCCACCGGAGGTAGGCGGGGTTTCCTTCATGGAGCTCCAGGGGTACCGCGATCACCTCGGGAAGATCGTAGGGATGCAGCGCGAGCACCCGCTCGGTCAACGCTTTCATCCGCGCCGCGGTGGTCTTCACCAGCAGCGTGCTCTCCTCATCGCGCTGGATCTCCCCGTTCCACACGTAAAAGCTCTTGACACCGGGGACGACGTTCACGCAAGCGGCGAGGCCCTCGCGCACCAGCGCCTCGGCGATGCGATCCGCGTGCTCGGGCGGCGTGTTGCACAGCGCAACGCGCACCGCGGCGGTCGCTTCGTCGCGCGCGTCGAGCGCGGCGAGCGCCTCCTGCGCGTCGAGCGCGACCCTCGCGGCGACCGGGAGGGCGGTCGTCGATCGCCGCAGCGCGCGCAGCGACGCCTCGGCCGCGCGCTCGGCACGCGACGCGCACGCGACGTCGCCCGTCGCGAGGGACCAGCGTGTGAGCCCGCGCGCGAGCGCCGCGAGCGCCGCGGGCTCGTCGAGCGCGCCCTCGGGGTGCGCCGCGAGGACATCTCCCAGCGCCGCTCCCTCCAGCCGCATCGCGCGCGCGTCGGCGGCGAGCACAAGGGCCTCACCGAGCAGCCCATCGCGGACCAGCCGCTCGACCCCCGCGGCCTGCGCGGCCTGCAGCGCGAGCGCGACGCCCTCGGGGTCCCCGCCCGCGAAGGCCACGCGGCCCGCGCGCAGCGTCGCCGCGAGGGCGTCGCCCGAGGCTCGCAGGGGCTCCTCGCGCAGGGCGAGCAGGGCGTCGCCCCGGCCGAGGCGCAGGGCGCCGCACGCGAGCGTCGCGAGGGTGAGTCCGTCGGCGTCGTGCAGCGCGGCGCACGCGCGGTTCAGCGCGCGGTGGGCGCGGCCGAGGTGACCGCACACGGCGAGGGCCTCGGGGGCCCACGCGAGGGACCGCGCGTCGCGCGCGTCGTCGAGGCCGCGGAGGAGCGCGTCGAGGCAGAGGTCGCGGGCCTCGCGGAGGGTATCGGTGATCATCAGGGGCTCCGTCTCAGTCGTCGTCGCCGCCGCCCGCGGCGGACTGCGCGATGCCGGTCTCGATGCCGAGCTCGCGCCGCAGCCGCTCGGCCTGGTGGTGGGTGCGCAGGGGCGAGATGACCTCGTCGAGGTCGCCGTTCACGAAGCGATCGAGCTTGTAGAGCGTGAGCTGCAGCCGGTGGTCGGTGATCCGGTTCTGCGGGAAGTTGTACGTGCGGATCTTCTCCGCGCGCTCGCCGCTGCCCACCATCCCGCGGCGCTCGGCGGTGATCGCTGCGTCCTGCCGCTGACGCTCGAGGTCGAGCAGCCGCGAGCGCAGGATCTTCATCGCGCGCGAGAGGTTCTTGATCTGCGAGCGCTCGTCCTGCGACTTCACCAGGATGCCCGTGGGCTTGTGGATCACCTGCACCGCGCTGTTGGTGGTGTTCACGCCCTGCCCGCCAGGGCCGCCCGACGCGGCCTTGGTGATCTGCAGGTCCTTCTCGTCAATGTGCACGTCGACCTCCTCGGCCTCGGGCAGCACCGCCACCGTCGCGGTCGAGGTGTGCACGCGGCCCTGGGCCTCGGTCGTGGGCACGCGCTGCACGCGGTGGGTGCCGCCCTCGAAGCGCAGGGTGCTGTACACCGCCTCACCGCTGATGAGCGCGATCACCTCCTTCACGCCGCCGACCTCGGTGACGCTCTCGGAGAGCAGGTCGACCTTCCATCGACGCTTCTCGGCGTAGCGCAGGTACATCCGCAGGAGGTCCCCGGCGAAGAGCGTGGCCTCGTCGCCGCCGGCGGCCGCGCGGATCTCCAGCAGCACGTTGCGCTCGTCGTTGGGGTCGGGCGGGAGCAGCTGGAACACCAACCCGCGCTCCAGCTCCGCGAGCTGCGACTCCAGCGCGGGGAGCTCGTCGGCCACCAGCTCTCTCAGCTCGGGGTCGGCCATCGCCGCGCGGTCCTCGGTCACGCGCTGCGAGAGGCGCTTCCATGCCTCGAACGAGACCACGAGCCCCTCAAGCTGCGCGCGCTCGCGGGTGAGCTTGCGGTAGCGCGTCTGGTCCGAGGCGGCGCCGGGGTCGCAGAGCAGCCGGTCGAGCTCCTCGGCGCGGCGAACAAAAGACTCCAGCTTGTCGACAGGGAGCATCGAGGGGCACGACTCCGAAATGGGGAATGGCAGGGCGGCCGGCGGAGGCGGTCGGCGGCGCTAGAGCGCGCCGTGCTCGGTCGCGAACGCGGCGAAGCTGGGGTAGCGGGTGACCACGGGCTCGACCCCCGGCGCGGCCGCGGGCGACAGCGCGCGCTCGTTCTCCAACGCGCTCTGGAGCGCGACGAGGGCGATCTCGACCTGGTCGTCGGTGGGCTCGGCGGTGGTGATCCGCTGCACGAGGTAGCCCGGCGCGAGGAACACCTGCGCGAGGGGGTTGTCGGCGAAGCGCGCCCCGAGCCGCTGCAGCTCGTACGCGAAGCCCGCGATGGGGAACATCAGCGGCACGCTCACCACGATCGACGCGAGCACGTTGAGCAGACCGCCGTTGTGCGGGAGCACCAGCGGGAGCACCAGTGCGAACACCGCCACCGACACGATCACCACCACCATCAAGAAGGTGGTGCCGCAGCGCGCGTGGCGCGTGGTGAACCGCCGGGAGCTCTCCACCGTGAGCGGCAGCCCCGCCTCGTGCACCGCGATCGCCTTGTGCTCCGCGCCGTGATACTGAAACACCCGATACATCTCGGCGTTGCGGCGCATCAGGAGCATCATCCCGATGACGATCGTGAGCTTGAAGAAGCCCGCGAGGATGTGAAACTTCGGGTCGGCCATGTTCAGCTCGCCACCCGTCAGGCGCCCCGTGGCCCACGCGAGGATCTTGGGCAGGCCCACCAGCAGCAGCACCGAGATGACCGTGCCCAGCCGCTGCGCGGAGGAGTCTTCGGCCCCGGTGCTCCCGCGCTCCGACTCGGGCAGGTCGGCTTCGTACTCCTGCGCCGAGAAGCGCAGCGCGGCGTAGCCGTTCTGCATCGACTCGACGAGCACCAGCGCGCCCCGCAGCAGCGGGACCTTGCGCAGGGCCTCAGGCACGATCGATCGCCAGGGCTGCGCGCGCAGCACGATCTCGTTGCTCTTGCGGCGCACCGCCACGGTGAGACACCGCGGGGAGCGCATCATCACGCCTTCAATGACGGCTTGGCCGCCGACGTTCGCTGCCATGGGCGGGGGAGCGTAGCACCTGCGCGGGCGTCAGCGGGTCCAACGACGGAGCTCGTCATAGCCCCGCGAGAGCTTGTCGACCCATCGTGACGCCTTCGCCGGGTCGACACCGCGCGGCGACTCCCGGAGGATCCGCTCGGTGAGCTGTCGGTGCGCGCTGTCGAGCTCCGACTCGTCGCAGGGCCAGCGGGCGCCCGACTGCGCGAGGAAGAACTGCGCGTCCTCGGAGAGCACGTCGGTGAGCTTGAGCTGCAGCGTGGGCAGCGCGCCGCCGTCTAGGTCCACGAAGCCCCCTGCTCCCGGAGGCGGAGGGGGGGCGAGGGAGGCCGGGCGCGGGAGGGGCGACGGTGCAGGGCGGGCGATGCCCATCTGAGCGATCTCCGTCGCGCTCAGCGACAAGCGGTCCATCTCCAGCGTGGCCATGGACCCGGGGCCCATCGAGGGCGGTTCGGCGAAGAGCTCCGGGTCGAGCGAGCCGAGGGACTCGAGCTTGAACACCGCGGTGGACTCCTGGTGCGGCGGCAGCGAGTCCGACGCGGGCGGCGACGGCGTGTGCATCCCCCCGGCGGCGCCGAGCTCGGGCGAGGGGAGGGGCGGCTGCGGCGCGTCTCCGCCTGCCCACGCCGCGGAGAGGTACGCGTCGACGAAGCGCAGGGCGGCGTCGGGGGTGAGGTCTTCGCCCGACCGCTGGAGCTGCGTGCACACGAGCAGGTCGGTGCGCACGGCGTACCAGAGCGCCATGCGGAGCGACGACGCCAGCGACGCCATGCTCGCGCGGGTGCCGCGGTCGCCACGCTCCAGGGCGACCTTGAGGTGATCGAGGTCCACCGACACCGCGATGGGGCAGGCGCCGAGGTGGATCGCCGAGTCGATGTCGCCGAAGCGCGAGTGGGCCGCGCGGTCGACGGTGGCGATGCCCCGCTCCTCAAGGTCGGCGTAGCACACGCCGAGGGTGCGCACGGCGCTCTCAAGGCTCGCGAACTCCCGGTCCAGCGACGCGCGAAAGCGCCCCGAGAGCTGCGCCGGCCACCGGCCGACCTCCGACGCCGCCTTCAAGCGCAGCAGCGCGAGAAAGGCGTCAGAGGGCTCCAGCGACATCGCGAGATGGCGGGACATGGCGCGGACACTACCCCAAAGCGCCCCCTGACCGCGAGGGCGCGCCGAGCCTCAGGGCCCCCCGCGGGACGTGGGCGCCTCGGGCCCCGCGCCCCGGCGGGCGAGGTCGTTGTTCAGGGCGAGGGCCATGAATCCGAGCAGGGTCAGCAGACCCAGGGCCGACAGCGTCTGCCGCACCCACAGCTTCACCGGACGGCGGGTGACGGCCTCAAGGCCGAAGAACAAGAGGTGCCCGCCGTCGAGCACGGGGATCGGCAGGAGGTTCAGCAGCCCGAGGTTGAGGCTCACCAGGGCCAGCAGGCGCATGAAGCCCCAGGGGCCCTCGCTCACGGTGCTCCGCGAGACGTCGTAGATCATGATGGGTCCGCCCACCGACGATATCGGCACCCGCCCCTGCACCATGCGCACGAGGGTGGTGGTCAAGAAGCGCAGCACGTCGCGCGTCTCGTTCCATGCGCTCACGGCCGCGTGGAGCACGGGCGAGGGGTTGGGCACGAGGGCCTCGGTGACCGATGGGACCCAATGCTCCGCGCCGAGCTCGAGGCGGGCGTGGCGCTGGCCGAACTCATCGGTCCACAGGGTGCTCCGCGGCGCGAAGGCGCCCTCGGACTCGCGGACGTCGACGGCGAAGCGGATCGTGTGCAGCCGCTGGGGCGCCGCGGTGATGCGCTCGCGGAACTGCTCCCACGAGGCCACGGGCGCGCCGTCGAGGGCGATGATCCTGGCGCCGCGCCGGAGCCCCATCTGGTGCTCGGGTCCGTCGGGCGAGACGTCGGATACGAAGAGATCGGAGGGGTCGATGCCCGTGCGCAGCGCGACGCTGCCGACGCCGGGCTCGGGGGTGAAGAGCGCGAGGCCCGGGCTGAGCACCTCCAGGTCGACCAGGCCGCCCAGCGCGCGATCGACCCGCTGCGGGCGGAGGTACGCCACTGGCACCGTCGCGCCGCGGCTGAGGCCGAGCACCCGCTCCAGGTCTGCCCGGCGCCGGATCGGCACCCCGGCGTACATCGTGACCGTGTCGAAGCTGCGCAGCCCTGCGGTCGCCGCCGCGGTGCGCGGGCCCCGCACGCCGATGACGGGGAGCGCGAAGCCCGGCGCGATGCCGAGAAAGCCCGAGACCTCCACCGCGTCGAGGGCCCGCACGGCGCGCACCGTCGACGGTGTCACGCGCACGGTCAGGGCGGAGCCGTCTCGCAAGACCTCCACCGTGAGGGCCACGCCCGGCGACGCCGCGATGCGCTCGCGCACCTCCCGAAAGGATCGAACCTCGGTCCCGTTGATGGCGGTCACGCGGTCGCCGGGCTGGAGATGACCCTCGCCGGGATAGCCCGCCACGACCGTTCCGATCACCGGCGGGAGCAGGTCGGTGTTGCCCAAGAACACCACGAAATACAGCGCGACGGGGAAAAGGAGAGACATCGCCGGCCCCGCCAGCACGATCACGAAGCGCTTCCAGAGCCGCTGGTTGTGAAAGGCCCGGGGCACGTCCTCGTGGGCGATGCGGTCGCTCGGATCTTCGCCGAGCATCTTCACGTAACCCCCGATGGGGAGCAGCGAGACGCAGTAGTCGGTCTCGCCATGGCGGATCCCGAAGACCCGCGGGCCGAATCCCAGCGAGAACTTCAGCACCTTCACGCCGAACGCGCGGGCCCACACGAAGTGCCCGAGCTCGTGCACGAACACCAGCGCGCCGATGAGCGCGATGAAGCGAAGGACGTTCTCGACGAGCAACGGGTGATGAGTCTCCCGCGCACCCTCTATCGCACTCGACGCACCGACGCGACCCTCGTCGCGGCCAGAGTGCGCACGCCGCGGTCGGTGCGCAGGTCGAAGCGCACCTCGTCGCCCCGGGCGAGCACCGCCGCGACCCGCCCCTGCAACGCGTCACCCCTCGCGAGCGTGACCGTCACCGTCGCCCCCGAGGCCCAGGCCCGGCGAAGCGACCGCAGGCGGCGCGGCAGCCTGCGGGGGAGACCCGGGCCGTCGGCGAAGCGCAGCACCGCGGGCAGGTCGTCGAGGGTGGCGCCCGCGGGCATGCGCGCGACGCTCGCGAGGAACACCCGGCGGGTCTGCTCGGCGTCCTGCGCCGCTCGGTGAGGGCCTTCGTGGGGGGGGAGCCCGAGGAACACCGACAGCCGCGCGAGGCCGTGCCGCGGCGCCTCAGGGATCTCCCGGCGGGAGAGCGCGAGGGTGCACCGCAGGGGGTTCTCCAGCGGGGCCAGGGCCGCCCGGGCGGTCTCCGCGGCGAGGATGTTCCGGTCGAAGCGGGCGTGGTGCGCGACCAGCGTGGCGCCCGCGGAGAACGCCCGAAACGCAGCGAGGGCCTCGGGCGCGAGGGGGGCGTCGCGCACCATCGCGTCGGTGATCCCGTGCACCGGGATGACCGACCCGGGGATCTCCCGCTCGGGGTTCACCAGCGTCGACCACCGCGCGACGACCGCGCCCGCGCGAAAGCGAACCGCGGCGATCTCCACCAGCCGCTCGCTCCAGCCCAGCCCCGTGGTCTCGGTGTCGAACGCCACGAGGTCGGCCTCGGCGATCAGGGCACCGGCCGGGGT
The DNA here is from genome assembly GCA_044376155.1 of Polyangiales bacterium. Lineage (GTDB taxonomy): Bacteria > Myxococcota_A > Polyangia > Polyangiales > JAWKRB01. The sequence continues at coordinate 6,666 of JBILLI010000014.1, read as the reverse complement.
CGTTCGCACACGCGGGTGGTTCAAGGGCGCGCTCACGTCTCTCTGCCGCAACGGTGGACACGTCAGGGCCGCTGCGACAAGTGCCCTTCGCGTGCGATGTGACATTGGTCGTCTCCGTTCGCGCGTGGACGTCCCGCGGGGAGACAGGACATCCTGACGGGATGAGTAACTCAGACACGCTGACGCACCTCGATGAACGCGGCGCCGTTCGCATGGTGGACGTCGGTGAGAAGCCCGTAACTCTGCGCCGGGCGGTGGCCGAGGCGAGGGTGCGCATGTCTCGCGAGACCGCGGCGCTCGCCCGCGCGGGGGAGGGGCCCAAGGGGAACGTCGAGGCCACGGTGCGCCTCGCCGCGGTGATGGCCGCGAAGCGCACCCCCGAGCTCATTCCGTTGTGCCACGGCGTGCAGCTCACCGCCGTGCGCGTCGACATCGCGTGGGACGACAACGGCGCCACGCTGCGCGTCACCGCCGAGGCCCGCGATCGCACGGGCGTGGAGATGGAAGCCATGACCGGCGCGAGCGTCGGCGCGCTTGCCCTCTACGACATGGTGAAGGGCGTCGAGCGTGGCGTGGTCATCGAAGGCGTGGCCCTGCTGGAGAAGTCCGGCGGTCGCAGCGGACGATGGGTCCGCGAGGGCGCGCCGTGAGCGCCACCGTCTCGATCGGCGAGGAACCCCTCTCGGTGGACGCCGTCCTGGCCGACGTGCGCCGTCCCGGGGCGGGCGGCGTCGCGCTCTTCATCGGCGCGGTGCGCGACGACAACGAGGGGCGCGCGGTGACCCGCCTGGAGTACGAAGCCTACGAGACCATGGCGCTCGCCGAGATGCGGCGAATCACGGCCGAGATCTCCGCACGAGACCCCTCCCTGCGACTCGCGGTCGCGCACCGGGTGGGCAGTCTCCAGGTGGGCGACCTCGCCGTCGTCTGCGCCGCCAGCGCGCCTCACCGCGGAGAAGCCTTCTCCGCGTGCCGCAGACTCATCGACGAGGTCAAGGCGAGGGTCCCGATCTGGAAGCGGGAGTGGGGACCCGACGGGCCGTACTGGGTCGGCTGGCACGACGCCCGGTGCGTCCACCACGACCATGGCACGGAACACGGTGGCGGGACAAAATGACCCTTGGCTGCGCCGGGGATGTGACAATCGACATTCGAATCGGTTAGGTTCTCTTCGTGATCGGCAGCCTGACCCACCAGTTCGCGATCGTGCTCCGTCCCCTCCGCGTGAAGGACGGCGAGCGTCAGACGGTGTTCGTCGATGCCCGCACCAGCGCGCAGGCGACGCGCGAGGCCACGGCGCGCTGGCCCTCGCTGAAGGTCGTCTCGGTGACCCGCGTCGACGCCCGAGTCCCGGTGGTGCAAGACCTCCCTGCGCGGGAGTCGCACGGCGAGCTGGCCGCGCTTGAGGAGGCCCACCGTGTCAGCGCCCTCGAAGAGATCCGCCGCGCCGGCACCTGAGCCACCGAGGTTCAGCCTGCTGTCACGGTGACCTCGACGATCCTCCCCGCCATCGCGCGGCCGCGCAGCCTGAAGCGCAGCCCGCCTGGCACGCCTGGCACCCGTAGCTCCACGCGCAGTTCGTCCCCGTCGGCGTCGAGCACACGGTGCTGCGCGCCGTGCTCCCCCCCGACGAGGGCCTCCAGCACCGCCTCGCGCCCGTGGACCTCGGATGCATCGAGGCGACGCAGCACGACCTGCGGGTGAAGCACGCGCGCCATCGCCCTGACCTCGCCTTCGACGAGCACCCGGAGCTGCTCCGCGAGCCCGTCGCTCACGGCGCGTCGTCGTCTCGGGCGGCGTCGCGCACCGCGGGGTCGGGGTCTTCGCGGGCCGCACGCAAGGCGCTTCGCGCGGCGGGGTCGTCGCGTCCGCGGAGCCCGAGGGCGGCGGCCTCGCGCACCCACGCGCTCGGGTCGCTCCGCAGCGCGCGCGCGAGCAGCGCCACACGGCTCGTCGACGCGCCACGCGCCACCGCGCGCACCGCCGCGAGGCGCAGCGACCAGGGGTGGTCCTCGCCGAACGCCAGGGGCTCCAACTCGGCGCCCGCGTCGGGCATTGCGTCGAGGGCGTCTTCGATCACCCCCGGATCGCGCTCGTCCAGAAGAAGCCTCGCGGCCGTGCGCCGCGCCGCGTCGCCGCCCGCCGAAAGCAGCCCCAGCGTCGCGCGTCGGTCCGCGTCGTCGAGGGTGCGGTAGGCCGCCGCGAACGACGGGGCCGACCCGCTCAGGATCTCCGCCCGCGCCTCCGCCAGCGCCTCGGGGCTCGCGCGTTCGACCAGGGGCGGCAGGGACTCCGGGCGCGCCAGCATCTGCCGGAGTCTCCGTTGCCCCTCGGGGGTCGCCGCGGCCGCCGCCGCCGCCGTGGTGATCACGCCGCGAAACCGTCGCAGCGCCGCGAGCGCGGCATCGGTCGAGGGGGCGCCGCCGAGGGAGGCGCCGAAGCGGGCGTGCGGGCTCCAGCCTCGTTCTGCCAAGAGTTCCAGGGAGGCCAGGTGCCCCGCGCATCCGGCGAGCGCCGACGCGGCGACGTGTGCGAGGGAGGGCGCGCCGCTGGGGGAGGTGTGTGCCTCGGCGAAGAGGTAGGGCGCGACGGAGGCCGCGCATCGATCGGCGTCTCGCTCCCAGAGCGGTGTCAGCGCGAGCGCTGCGGCCGTGAGCGCGGGGGCGGCGCCTGCCGCGGAGCGCGCGCGCGTCAGGGCCCACGGGTCACCGCCGCGACCCAGCGCGAGCAGCGCGGCGGCGTGGAGCAGGTCGCTGCCGGGCGCAGCCATCACCGCGCGAAGACCTGCGCGGACCGCAGGCTCTCGTCGGCCCGACAGCAGCGTGGCGGCGAGCGCCTGCAGCTCTGGCCGTCGCGCGTTGCCCAGCACCCGCAGGAGCGCCGCGAGCGCCGGTGCGCCCGGGATCCGACCCAGCGCGCTGATCGCCCACCCCGCCATCGCCGCGTCGGGGGTCTCGGCGAGGGCGACGAGCCGTGGGATCGAGCGGGCGTCGGCCAGCGCCGCCGCCGCGCGCAGCGCCTCTCGCCGCAGCGCGAGGGGACCGTCTTCGCGCTCGGCCACCGCGAGCAATGCCGGCGCCGCGCCGGAGTTGCCGAGAAAGCCTAGCAGCTCCAGCGCCGCGTCACGCTGCGGCGACTCGCGCTCCGCCACGGTGTCGAGCAGCGGCTTCAGCGCCCGCGCCCCGAAGCGAGCGAGGGCCTCGCGGGCGCGCGCGGCGTCGTCGGGCGCGCCGAAGCGCAGGGCGTTGACGTGCGGTCCCGCGAGGCCGCGGTAGAGGTCCACGAGCAGCCGCCGGAGCACCGCGCGCGCGGGCGCCGCGGCCGAGGCCGCAAGCAGGTCGCGCTCCAGCTCTTCGTGGGTGTGCGTCGCGACGGCGATCTGCACGGCGGTGCGACCCGCGCGGCCCACGAGGTCGTCGTCTTGCGCGAGCCGCACCACGCGGCGGTAGAGGTCCACGGCCTCACGCGGCTCGTCGCGCCCGAGGTGCAGGTCGGCGAGCTGAAAGTACGTGGGGAAGAGCCGGTCGTTGAGCGCCAGCGCCCGCCGCAGCGAGGCCACCGCCGAGGCCGTGTTGCCGCGCGCGCGGTAGAGCTCGCCGAGCCGAAGGTGACCGCTCGCGTCGTCGGGGTTGAGCTGCACCGCGTGGGCCGCGGCGTCGAGGGCCTCCTCGTCGCGGTGGAGCGAGAGCGCGTGGGCGGCGAGGCGCTGGTACCACTCCCGCGCGTTGCGCGCGTCGACGCGCACCAGACGTCGCAGCGCCTCCATCGCGCCGGCGAGGTCGCCCCGCTGCGCCCGCACGCGCTCCAACGTCACGAGCGTGGGCACGTCGTCGGGGTCCCGCGCGGCGAGGTCGCGCAGCACCGCCTCGGCCTCGTCACCGCGGCGCAGGCGCGAGAGGGCCTCGGCGAGGTCGCGGCCGGCCTCGAGGTCGGGCGGGTCGGCGCGAAACGCCCGCTCCAGCGGCGCGATCATCGCCGGGAGGCGCCCCTGCACGTGCCAGAGGTTCACGATCCGCGCGCGCGCTTCGCGCTGGAGCTCCCGCTGCCCCCGCGCGAGCTCGAGCACCCGCCGCCACGACGCGACGGCGCCCTCGAGGAGCCGCGCGCGCTCTTGCACCACGGCGATCTCCTTGTGCCAGTCGACCTCGTCGGGCCGCATTGCGAGCGCGTCGCGGTAGGCCCCGAGGGCCTCGTTGAGCCGGTCGTGCCGGGCGTAGACTCCGGCCAGCGACGCGAGGCCCCGGGCGCGGTCGCGGGCGCCCTCGCGAATGCGCGCCCAGGTGCTCATCGCGCGGGCCTCGTCTCCCTGCTCGAGGTAGCGCTCGCCGAGGGCCTCCAGGGCGTCGGGGTCGTCGGGCGCGGCGCGGGCCATGAGCTCTGTCTCGCGCACCGCGAGCCGCGACTCGCCGAGCCGCGCGTAGGCCTGCGCGAGCCGCTCGTGCACCTCGGCGTCACCCCCGGCGCGCGCGCTCGCCTGCGCGAGGGCCTGCAGCGCCTCGGGGCGTCGGCCCGCGCGGGTGAGGTCGTCGGCGAGGTCGATGACGTACTGCGGGCTGCGCGGCGCCGCCGCGACCAGACGTCGCCGCGCCGCGAGGAGCTCGTCGAGCCGCGCGGCCTGCGTCAGGAGCTGAATGAGCGCGATGTGCCCGTCGATGTCGTTGGGGCGCAGGGCCACCGCGCGGCGCGTGGCCTCGACGGCGTCGTCGGTGCGACCGCGCGCGGCGAGCAGCCGGCCGAGGAGCATCCATCGCTCGTGCGACGGGGGCTCGCGCTGCTGGAGCTCGGTGATCCACCCGTCGAGGTCGTTGCGCTGGGTGAACAGCTCCGTGAGCTCGTCATAGAGCTCGCGCCGCACCGCCGCGTCGCCGCCCACGATGCGCAGCGCGCGTCGCAGCGTGGCCATCGCGGCCTCGGCGTCGCCCGCCCGGAGCTGCGCGCGCCCGAGGTCACGCAGCGCCGCGGGGAGCACGCGGTTGTCACCCGCGAGGGAGCGCGCGACGGACTCGAATTCGGTCGCCGCCTCGCGGAACTGTCGCGCCGTCATCAGCGCGTCGGCGAGCTCTCGGCGCACCGCGGCCGAGTTGGGGAACAGCGCGACGAGGCGGGCCTGCTGCGCCCGCGCGGCGACCACGTCTCCCCGGGCCACGGCCAGGGCGACGAGGGCGCGGAGGATGTCGGCCTGCGCGCTGCGGTCGCGGGTGAGCTCCAGCGCGGAGGAGAAGTTCGACGCCGCCAGCTCGGCGTGGTCAAGCTGGCGATGGAGCTCGCCGAGGGCGCGGCGCGCGGCCGGGTCGCGGGGATCGAGGCGCGCGGCCGCGTCGAGGTGGGTGAGGGCCTCTTCGACCCGCCCCTCCTGCCGGAGCAGCTCGCCCAGGAGCAGCGCCGCGGCGGCGGAGGGCGGCGAGGCGTCGGCCCGCGTGCGCAGGTCGGCGAGCAGCGCGTCGAGGTTGCCGTCGCGCTCGCGGACCATGCGCGCGAGCGTCGGGAGCATCGCGGGCGCATCGGCGGCGTTGCGCAAGAGCGCCTCGAGCAAGTGCGCGATGGCGCGGGCTCGGCGGTCGTTGTCGGCGCCCGGCGTCGGTGCGGCGGGGGGCGTGACCCGTGGGAGAGGCGGGCGCGTCGGGCGTGTAGGTCGCGTCGGGCGGGCGGGTCGCGTCGGGCGAGACGGGCGCGCGGGGCCCACGTCCCAATCTTGCGCGCGGGCGGCGGGCGCGACGAGCAGGGCGGCGAGGATCAGCGCGCGGCGCATTCGCCCACGATAGCGCCGACGGGCGCTCAGACCACGAGCTTCTTCCAGCTCCCGCCAGCGAACTTCCAGACCATCAGCGCGGCGAGGGCTACGGCGTAGACAGCGACGGAGGTCCAGACGCCGACGAGCCCGAGGCCCATGACCATGCCGAGCACATACGCGAGCGGCACGAGGCAGCCGAAGTGCAGCGAGAGCTCGACGATCATCACGAAGCGCGTCTCGCCCGCGCCGAAGAGGGCCTGCGTGAGGATCATCGCGGTGGAGAACACCGCGCCCATGGCGCCCATAATGCGCAGGGGAATGGTCCCCGAGGCCACCACCGCGGGCTCGTGGGAGAACGCGCCGAGCACGCCCTGGGGGTTGACCATCATCCAGACGCCCATGAGACCGAAGATCGCCGCGCCGATCTTCACGCTGGTCCAGCCGTAGCGCTCGGCCTCGTCAGGTTCCCCCCGCCCGAGAGACTGCCCCACCAGCGTCGCCGTGGCGGTGCCGAAGGCGAGGCAGGTCACGAAGGTCATGCTCAGCACCTCGACGATGATGGTCGTCGCGGCGCCGTTGTAGCTGGCCGCGGCGCCCGCGGCGATGGCGGCGTCGTCGATGCGCCCCACGACCTTGGTGAACAGCAGAAAGCCGGTCATCACCGCGGCGGTGGCGATGCCGCCGGGCACGCTGAGGCGCAGGAGGCTGGTCATCATCCGCCGCGACAGCGCCCCCGCGCGGTAGAACTTGTAGGCGCGCACGTCGGCGGGGCGCAGGGTGAAGAGGAACATCACCAGCAGGCCGATCCACGACGACACGCAGGCCGCGACGCCGGCGCCCTGAATCTCCATGCGCGGAAAGCCCCAGCGCCCGAAGATCAGCACGTAGCACAGCAGCCCGTTCACGATGTTCATCGCCACGGCGGCAACGAGGTG
>JBILLI010000013.1:0-27503 GCA_044376155.1 Polyangiales bacterium | reverse complement strand
GTGGGCGCCCGGCGGGCCCGCGACCCGCTTCCCCGACGGCACGGGCATGCGCCTCCCGGGCGGTCGTCGCCTGGTGATGCAGGTCCACTACAACATCCTGAACGGCTCGCTCCCCGACCGCACCCAGGTGCGCTTCCGCACCGCGGCGTCGGTCGAGACCGAGGCGCGGCTCGTCGCGGTGAGCGGCGGTGACATCGAGATCCCGCCGCGCACCGCCAGCCACACGGTGGAGGGGCAGCGGATCTTTCCCCGCGCGGGCGCGCCGCGCGGCGTGCGCGTCTTCGGCGTCGCGCCGCACATGCACGAGATCGGGCGGGCGCAGCGCCTCGTGGCCGCCGACACCTGCCTCTCCGAGGTCTCGACGTGGAACTTCCACTGGCAACGGCTCTTCTTCTACGAGCGCCCCGTGGACCTTCCCGCGGAGGTCCCCATCCGCGTCGCTTGCACCTACGACAGCAGCACCCGCAGCACGGTCACGCGGCGCGGCGAGGGCACCCTCGACGAGATGTGCCTGAACTACCTCTACGTGGCCGCCCGCTGATCCGCCTCCGGGCGTCGTCGGGCCGCAATGACCACGCGCCGCGCCAGGGTGGAGCCATGGCGCATCACGGCGACGCCCCATGCGAGTCATGCGCCGCGCCCTCGTGCGCGGTCTGTGTATGCAAGTGCCACAGCACCCCCACGGCCACCAGCAGCGCGACGCCCAGCACCGCGGCGACGATCCACGGCAGCTTCGACGGAGTCGTCGGGATCGTCGCGTCGCCCTGAAACGACGGCGGACCCACGGGGAACGACGGCCCCGGCGCCCCGGGGTGTGACGAGAACCCCTGTGGCGCAACGGGTTGTGTCGCCATCGGGGCCATCGGGGCCCGCGGCATGGCCACCGTCGCGGGGTACGCGGGCTTCGCCACCACGGGCTGCTCCAGCGTCGGCGCGCTCCCGAGGTTCTCGCGCGGCTCGAGCACGGCGAGCAGCGCGGGGGCGGCCTCTGCGGCGTCGGCGAAGCGCGCGGTCGCGTCGCGGTTCACGCAGCGCGCGAACCACCCATCGAAGCCCGGGGGGAGCAGCGGTGCGCCGAGCTCCGCGGCCCGCGCGCTCGCCGCGGGGATGGGCTCCACCAGCAGCTCGCGCAGCACCGCGCCGTAGGTCGCGCCCGCGGTGTGCGCCGCGCGCCAGAAGACCTTGCCGGTGAGCGTGCGAAAGGCGAGGAGCCCGAGGGAGAACACGTCCGCGGGGGGGCCGATGCGGGTGCCCGTGTCGGTCTGCTCGGGGGACATCCACAAGGGTGAGCCGATGGCCTCGGTGGAGGTGCCGCTGGTGAGGGACTCTTGCAGCACCTTGGCGATGCCGAAATCCAGCACCTTCACGGTGAAGGGCACGCCCGCGGTGCGCGGCTCGGCGAGAAAGATGTTCTCGGGCTTGAGGTCCCGGTGCACCACCCCCGCGCGGTGCGCCGCCGCGAGCGCGTGGCCGAGCTGACGGAACACCTCCGCGGCCTCGCCCACGGGAAGCATCCCGCGGGACTTCAGGGTGGCGCCGAGGTCGGCGCCCGCGAGGAGCTCCATGGAGATCCAGGGGAGCGCGGTGGCGGGGTCGACCCCGGCGGAGATCACCTCGACGACGTGGTCGCTCTCGATGCGCGACGACACCGTGGCCTCGCGCACGAAGCGCGCCCGCAGGGTGTCGTCTTGAAAGGCCGAGGGGAGCATGGTCTTGAGCGCGCGGATGCGCCCGGTGCTGCGCTGGCGCACCACGTACACCGCGCCCATGCCGCCCTTCGCGAGGGCGCGCTGCACCTCGAAGTCCCCGGCGAAGAGGTCCCCCGGGGACAGCGTGGGGACGTCGGTCATGCGGCGAACGGTATCGCAAGGGCGCGCTTCCGTGGTGAGGTACCGCGCACCGTGAGCGACGGCGCGACCCCGACCCTGCGCGCGTTTGTCTTCCTGGGCGCGCTGCTGCTCTTCGCGCTGGAGCCCCTCTGCGGACGTCTCCTCGTGGCCCGCTTCGGCGGCGCGTTCTACGTCTGGACGAGCGCGCTGATGTTCTTTCAGGCCACCCTGGTGGCGGGCTACCTCTACGCCCACCGCGTCGCGCCGCGCCTCGGTCGGTGGCACGTGGCGCTGCTGCTGTTGGGCCTCGCGCTGCTCCCCCCCGCGGTGGGCGCCGCGCCGCCGCGCGCGGGCGCGTGGGAGGTGGTGCTGGCCCTCGGTCTCCCCGTGGCGGTGCTGGCGGCGTTGCTTTCGGCCACCAGCGTCACGGCGCAACGTGCGGCCCTGGCGCGCGACCCCGCGGCGCGGGTGTTCTCGCTCTACGCGCTCTCCAACGCGGGCTCGCTGGTCGCCCTCGCGCTCGACGCCGTGGTCATCGCGCCCGCGCTCGGGCTGCGCGCGCAGGTGCGGCTCTGGAGCGTGGTCTACGCGGTCTTCGCGGCCCTCGCATTGCTCGCGCTGCGGGGGCTCCCGCGCACGGCCCGCACCGAGTTCGCCGCGCCGTCGCCCGGCGCCCTCGCGGGGTGGACCGCCCTCTCGGCCCTCACCGCGATGGCCCTCTCGGGGGTGACCAACCAGCTCACGCTCGACGCGGGGCAGGTGCCGTTGCTGTGGTCCGTGCCGCTGGCGCTGTACCTCGGCACCTTCGTGGTGGCCTTCGCGGGGCGCGTGCCCGCGACGCTGCGGGTGATCGCGCCGCAGGTCGCCGCCGCGGGCGTGTGGCTCTGCCTCGGGGGCGACACCGGCTCCCCCGCGCTGCAGGCCGCGCTGCACCTCGGCGCGTTCACCGCGGTGACCCTCGCGGCCCACGGCGCCCTCTACGACGCCCGCCCCGACGCGCGCGCGCTGGGCGGGTACTACCTCGCCGTGGCCGTGGGCGGATCGCTCGGCGGCGCCTTCGTCGCGCTGCTCGCGCCGCGGTGGTTCACGGGCCTCTGGGAGCTCCCGCTCTCGCTCGTGGGGATGGTCCTGGTGATGGGCGCGCTGCGTCGGGACGCGCTGCGCCAGTGGCTCCGCGAGGCCCCGCGGCGGGACGTGCTCGCGCGCGCCGCGCTGCCCTTGTTCGTGCTCGTACGAGTCGCGATGGGCGCGGGGAGCGATGATGGTGTGATGCACCTGGCCGTCACCCGCAGCCCCTACGGGCTCTACCACGTGCTCCAGCGCGGCGACGTGCGTGAGCTCGTGTCGGGCACCACGCGGCACGGCCGGCAGCGCCTCGGCGACCCGCAGCCGCTGAGCTACTACCACCGCGCGGGCAGCCTCGGCGACGCGATGACGGCCCTCGCCACCCCCGAGGGCGCGCGTGTGCTCGGGGTGGTGGGCATGGGCGTCGGCGCCGCGGCGGCGTACCTCACGCCCGGGGACCGCGGGGTGTTCTTCGAGATCGACCCCGCGGTGGTGACCCTCGCGCGCGCGCACTGTCGCGACCTGCCCGACGCCCGCGGCCCGCTGGCGGTGGTCACGGGGGACGCCCGCGCGCAGCTCGCGGCGCGGGGCGATCGCTTCGACCTGCTGCTGGTCGACGCCTTCGCGGGCGACGCCATTCCCACGCACCTCGTCACGCGCGAGGCCGTGGCGCTGTCGCTCTCGCGGGTCACACCCCGGGGGTTGCTGGTCTTTCACATCTCCAACCGCTTCTACGACCTGCGCCCGGTGCTCGCGACGTCCGCGCAGGACCTCGGGCTCGCGGGGCGCTGGCGCGAGCGTCTGCAGGGCTTGCGCCCGGGAGAAGACCCCTCGCGCTACGTCGTGCTCGCGCGCGACGAGTCTCTGCTGCGCGCGCTCGATGGTCGCGGGTGGCGAACGCTCCGCGCCGCGCCCGACGACCCGCGGTGGACCGACGACCACGCCGACCCGCTAGCCCTCTGGCGCCGCGGGCGTCGGGAGTGACGCACCCCCGGGTCGCGGCTCAAGGGCTCCACCCCTCGGCCGTTCAATCCCGTCGCGGCAATTCGTCCCGAGGGAGCGTTGAGCATGAAGGGTGTGGTGTTCACCGAGTTCGTGGAGATGGTCGACGCGCGCTTCGGCGCCGAGACCACCGAGGCCCTCATCGAGGCGTGTGACCTGCCGTCGGGCGGGGCCTACACCGCCGTCGGGACCTACGATCACCGCGAGATCCTCGCGCTGGTGACGGCCCTCTCGGCCCGCACCGGCGCGCCCGTGCGGGACCTCGTGAAGGCCTTCGGGCACCACCTCTCCGGGGCCTTCGTGAAGCGCTACGGGGCGTTCTTTGCCCGGGCCGGGGGCACCTTCGCGATGCTCCGCTCGGTGGACGAGCACATCCACGTCGAGGTGCGAAAGCTCTACCCCGACGCCGAGCTCCCGCGCTTCGACGTCGAGCACCAGGACGACCACCGCATGGTGATCGTGTACCGCTCCAGCCGCCCCTTCGCCGACCTCGCCGAGGGGCTCATCGAGGCCACCGCGGCGCACTTTGGTGATGCGATCGACCTGCAGCGCAGCGAGATCGAGACGGTTGAGGGCACCGCCGTGCGCTTCGAGATCGCGCGCGAGGCGCGGGCCGCGGCCTGACATGGACGGCTCCGCGGCCACCTCGCTCGACCCCAGCGCCGCGTTCCGTCGGAGGGCGGAGCGAGAGCGTCGCGCGCGGATGGAGGCCGAGGCGCTGCTGGAGAGCAAGAGCCTGGCGCTGTGGACCGCGCTGGAGGAGCTCCGCGCGCACCGCGAGAGCCTGGAGCGCCGGGTCGAGGAGCGCACCCGGGACCTCGAGCTCGCGCGTGCGGCGGCGGAGTCGGCCAACCGCGCGAAGAGCGAGTTCCTCGCGAGCATGAGCCACGAGATCCGCACGCCCATGAACGGCGTGCTCGCGGCGGCCGACCTGCTGCTGCACTCCGAGACCCTCGCGGCGGCCGATCGGGAGCTCGCGGCCACCATCCGCGACGCCGGCCGCGCGCTGCTGGCGCTGCTCGGCGACATCCTCGACCTCTCGAAGATCGAGGCCGGTCGCATGGAGCTGGAGCGCGCGCGCTTCACCCTCGGCGGGCTCGCGGAGCAGTGCCTGCGCCCCTTCGCGCTCGTCGCCCGCGAGCGCGACGTGACCCTGCGCTGGTCCCTGGAGGGGGCTTCGGGCGCGCACCTCGGCGACGCCGTGCGGCTGCGTCAGGTGATCGCGAACCTCACCGCCAACGCGCTGAAATTCACCGCCCGCGGCGAGGTCGAGGTGACCCTGCGGGTGTCTCCCCGCGACGCCCTCGTCGACACGCTCTCGGTGCGGGTGCGGGACTCGGGCATCGGCATCGACCCCGCCGTGCAGGCCCGGCTCTTTCAGCCCTTCGAGCAGGCCGACGCGTCGACCACCCGGCGCTTCGGCGGCACCGGGCTGGGCCTCGCGATCTGCAAGCGCATCGTGGAGCTCATGGGCGGGACCATCGGCGTCGAGAGCGAGGCGGGGCGCGGCGCGACCTTCTTCTTTGAAGTCCCGCTGGAGCGGGCGGCTCCCTCTGCGTCGGTCGCGCCCGCGGCCCGCGACGACGGCCCCGCGGCCCACGCCGCGCGCTACGGCGGGGCGCGGGTGCTGGTGGTCGAAGACAACCCCGTGAACAGCCTGCTCGCGCGGCGCATGCTCTCGCGCCTGGGCCACACCGCCGACACCGCGCCCGACGGCGAAGAGGCCCTCCGCGCCCTCGAGCGCGGCGCCTACGACCTCGTGCTGATGGACTGCCAGATGCCCGTGCTCGACGGCTTCGAGACCACGCGGCGGCTCCGCGCGCGCTGGGGCGACGCGTTCCCGGTGCTGGCGATGACCGCCAACGCCTTCGAAGACGACCGCGTCGCGTGCCTCGAGGCCGGCATGGACGACGTGGTCACCAAGCCCGTCGAGCTCGCCCGCCTCGCCGCGGCGCTGGGGCGATACCTCCGCCCGAGGGAATGACCCTCAGAGCACGCAGTTGGCGCGCACCTGCTCCCAGTCGGTCTGACCCGTCAGCATCTTCTGGATGCCGTCTTGCAGCATGGTGGTCATGCCGTCATCGGCCGCGGCCTGGCGCAGCGCGGTGAGCGGCGCGCGGGCGCGCACCAGGGCCTTCACGTGCTCGGTGCCCGGGAGCACCTCGTGGATGGGCACGCGGCCGTGATAGCCGCTCTGGTAGCAGTCGTCGCAGCCCGCGGCGCGCCAGACCTGCGGGGCGTCGTCGAGGCCGCCGAGCCAGGCGTTGAACGCGTCGGGGCCGTAGGCGTTGGCGATGGCGTCCCACTCCCCGGGGGTGGGCGGGGTGGCCTGTCGGCAGTTGTGGCAGAGCTTGCGCACGAGGCGCTGCGCGACGATGCCCCGCAGCGCGTCGGAGATGAGAAAGGCGTCGAGGTCCATCGAGAGCAGCCGGGGGATGGTCTCGGCCGCGCTGTTCGCCTGCAGGGTGGAGAGCACCAGGTGCCCCGTGAGCGAGGCCTCGATGGCGATAGACGCGGTCACCCGGTCGCGCATCTCGCCCACCAGGATCACGTCGGGATCGCTGCGCAGGAAGGCCCGGAGCACCTCGGGGAAGCCCAGGTTGATCCGCTGGTTCACCTGCACCTGGCGCAGCCCGGGCTGCACGATCTCCACGGGGTCTTCGACGGTGAGGCACTTGCGGTCGATGTGGTTCAGCGCGCCCACCGCGGCGTGCAGGGTCGAGGTCTTGCCCGAGCCCGTGGGCCCCACCACCAGCACGATGCCGTAGGGCGCGGCGATCATCTCGCGAAAGCGCGCGAGGTGCGGCGGGGAGAGGTCGAGGTCCTCCAGCGGGCGCACGCGGAACGACGAGAGCAGCCGCAGGGTGATGTCCTCGTTCTCGCCGACGGTGGGCAGCGTGGCGATGCGCACCTCGATGGACCCCTGGGGGCCGCGCACGCGAAAGCGCCCGTCCTGCGGGCGGCGGCGCTCGGCGATGTCGAGGTCGGCGAGCACCTTGATGCGCTGCACGAGGTTGTTGCGCCACGTGGGCGGCAGCGACACGTAGCTCATGCAGTCGCCGTCGATGCGAAAGCGCACGCGGCAGGGCTCCCGCTGGCCGTTGGGCTCGATGTGCACGTCCGACGCGCCGCGCGCCGCGGCGTCGAGCACGATCTGCCGCAGGAGCCGGGAGGTGATCGCCTCGGGCTCCCGGGCCTGGTCGCCGGGGTCGTCGAGGGCGTCGTCACCCACGGGCTCCACCGCGGTGTTCGCGGCCTGCACCAGCGCGAGCAGCCGCTGGATCTCCGTGCCGTCGCGCTCCCGCCGCACCGCCGCCTCGGCCACGGGCGGGATCACCCGCGGGTCGAGCACCGGCGCCATCCCCCGGGGCTGCGAGCCGGGCGCGTCGGGCCCGGCGTCGATGTAGGCCACGATCTCGTCGCGCAGCCCCACGAAGAGCTCCAGGTTCGTCGCGAGCCGGCGCTGCTTCAGCGCGTCGATGATCTCGAGGTTCGAGGGGTCCTCCATCACCAGCCGCAGCGTGCCGTCGGGGCGCTGCTCCACCGGCGCGAGCATCTGGTTGCGCATGAAGCCCGGCTGAAAGAGCTCGCGCAGCGCGTGGGGGATGCGCCACGCGCCGTCGTAGTTGAAGAAGCGCACGCCGAAGAACTCCGCGAGGCAGCGCCCCAGCACCTCCCGCGAAATGCCCGCCTCGATGAGCACCGCGGCGAGGTCGCGCTCGGTGGCGCGGGCCACGCCCTCGGCCTGCTCCAGGGCCTCGGCGCCGAGGGTGCCCTGGTTCACCAGCGCGCCGAAGCGGGCGGCGGTGATCCGCGGCGGCGCGGCGCGACCCTGCAGGCGCAGCATCGCGGCGCCCATGATCCGCGCGGCCTCCTCGGCGAGGCGCACGTCGTCGGCCTGAAAGTCATTGCCGTCGAGAGAGTTCACGAACTCGATGACCCCGAGGGGCCCGCGCAGCCCCGGGATCGCCGCCGCGAGCACCTGCCGCGTGCGGCTCCCCGTGGTGCGGTCGACGCCCGGGTCGTGGGAGAGCTCGGCGTGCACCGCGAGGCGCTCGGGCGTGCTGTACGCGTCGCGCAGCACCACCGTGCGCCCCGTGAGGCACACGAAGCCCGGGATGGACCGCATCGACCGCGGCAGGGTGACCGAGGTCTGTTGTGCGCCCGTGCGCGCGATGGAGCTGAGCTGTTGGGTGCGCTCGTCGCGGGCCCAGATGGTGATGCGCTCGGCGTCGAGGAGCGCGTGCAGGAGGTCCCCCGCGTTGCCGAGCAGGGTGCGCAGCGAGGTCGCGCGGTCGATCACGTCGCGCAGCGCCACGAGGATGCGGCGGTACTGCGGGCGCACCTCCCACGCGTCCTCGGTGGGGACCGACAGCGGTCGCCCCGAGGGCACGGGTCGCGCGGAGGGCTTCGGGGGCTGCTGCGTGGACATCGCCGCGGATGTTACCGCGGCGGCGGAAAATCAAAGGCCGTGGGCCAACCCCTACTGCACCCGCTGCCAGCGACCGGGGACGTAGCGCCACCGCTCGTTGGTGTGCTCCCAGCGCACGGGCACCCAGGCGTAGCCCTCGCGGCGCTGCTCGTAGTGCCCGGGGACCCAGGTGTACTGCACGCGCTGGGGGTTCCAGTCCCAGTGGCCGCCGATCCAGATGTGCAGGGCCGAGGGGGCCGGGGGCGGGGTCTCGAGCTGCAGCGCCGGGGGCGGCGACGACACCCACACGCCCGCGTTCACGTCGGGCTGCTCCCCGCGGGCCCAACGACCGCGCACGAAGACGTACTCCCCGTTGCGGGCGACCCACTGCGCGGGCATCCACTGGTAGTTCGGGCGCTCCTGCTCCCAGTGCCCGGGCATCCACACGTACTGCTCCTGGCGCGGGCGCCAGTTCCAGTAGCCGCCGACCCAGAAGTAGTTGGGGCCGGGCTGGGTGGGCTGGACCTCCTGGCGCAGCGCGGGCGGCGCGATGCGCACGCGCAGGGCCGCGTTGAGGGAGTTTTGCAGCTGCCCCGGGAGCCCGTCCGGGATCTGGATCGGGAGCTGCGCCTGGGCGAGGGGCGTGGCGCTGAGCAGCGCGGCGACGAGGAGCGAACGCGACAGCGGGTTCATGGCAGAGGCTCTCCCACAGGTGGTGATGGCGTGTGACGTGCTTGGGGCGTCAGGCGATTCACCCAGGCGCCGCCGCAGGACCATTCTACGCCCCTCCCGCAGATTTCTCGCCAGGGCCCAACTCGTCCAGCCGGTCCAGGGTGCGCAGCGCGGGGAAGAGCCCCGCCCAGGTCGCGACCACCAGCAGGGTGCCGACGCCCCCGACCACCACCGCGCGCACCGGCCCGAGGAGCTGCGCGGTGACCCCCGACTCGAACTCTCCGAGCTCGTTCGACGCCCCCACGAAGACCAGGTTCACCGCGCTCACCCGCCCCCGCATCGCGTCGGGCGTGGCCACCTGCACCGCGTGCTGACGGATCACCACGCTCACCATGTCGCTCGCCCCCGCCACGGCCAGGGCGGCCACCGAGACCGCGAGGCTCGATGAGAGCCCGAAGACCACCGTGGCCGCGCCGAAGACCGCGACGCTGATCAGCATCCACCGACCCGCGTGGCGCGCGATGGGGTGGTGCGCGAGCCACAGGGCCATGAGCGCGGCGCCCACCGCGGGCGCGCTGCGCAGCACCCCGAGGGCCCACGGGCCCGCGTGGAGGATGTCCCTCGCGAACACCGGCAGCAGCGCCACGGCCCCGCCCAGGAGCACCGCGAAGAGGTCCAGGGAGATGCACCCGAGCACCACGGGCGTGCGCCAGACGTAGCGAATGCCCGCGAGCAGCCGGTCCATCGGGGGCTCCGCGGTGCGCGGGGCGGCGGGGCGGGGCGCGACGCGGAGGGTGTTCACCAGCGCGAAGACCGCGGCGCTCGCCGACACCGTGTAGACCCCGGTGGGGGACAGCAGCCCGAGCGAGAGCCCGCCCAGCGAGGGCCCCGCGATGGTCGCCACCTGCCACGTGGTGGAGGCCCAGGCCACGGCGTTGGAGAGGTCGGCAGCGGGCACGAGGTTGGGCACCAGCGCCGACGCCGCCGGGCCCTGAAACGCCCGCGCGGTGCCGAGCAGCACCAGCACCCCGTACACCGCCCGGAGGTCCCTCACCCCGAGGGTCGCGCGCAGCGCCAGGAGCAGCCACCCCAGCGCGAGCACGGCGTGGCACACGGCCACCACCCGGCGGCGGTCGAAGCGGTCGGCCACCGCGCCCGTGAACAGCGAGAGCAGCACCGCGGGGAGGAACTGCGCGAGCCCCACGAAGCCCAGGTCCAGCGGGCGGCGGGTGAGGTCATAGACCTCCCAGGCCACGGCCACGGAGCCCATCTGCACCCCGAGCACGGCCACGAAGCGACCGAGCTGGTAACGGCGAAAGTCGGCGTGCGCGAAGGCCGCGTAGGGGGCGGAGGTCATGGGTGGCGCGGGGCGTGGCCACCCACCCGGGACGGTGTCAAGAAGAACGTCTCCCGAGGGCCTCCGAAAAGTATGTGCGTGGACATATTCCGTCTCGGTTGAGACGCAATGAAAATGGCGGTTTCCTCGGGATTCGGGTATGGTTCGGGGCCCTGTCGACGCCCCCCAACGGGTGGTGTCCCGCGGGCGCTGCACCGACATCCCTCCGCCGCTTGCGCGGGGTCTCGTCGGTCGCCGTTCGCCTCGAAGAAGGAACGCCAGCACACCCATGACGCAGGATCCTCCCGCCCCGCCGCCGCACAACAACCTCGTCCCGGTGCTCATCGACGACGAGATGCAGAAGAGCTACCTCGACTACGCGATGAGCGTGATCGTGGGGCGCGCGATCCCCGATGCGCGCGACGGGCTCAAGCCCGTGCACCGCCGGATCCTCTACGCGATGCACGACATGCGGCTGGTGTGGAACCAGGCGTACAAGAAGTCCGCGCGTGTCGTCGGCGAGGTGCTCGGCAAGTACCACCCCCACGGCGACCTGTCGGTCTACGACGCCCTCGTGCGCATGGCCCAGGACTTCGCCATGCGCATGATGCTGGTCGACGGCCAGGGGAACTTCGGCAGCGTCGACGGCGACCCCGCAGCGGCCATGCGCTACACCGAGGTGCGGCTCACCCGCCTCGCCGACGAGCTGCTCACCGACATCGAGAAGGAGACCGTCGACTTCATCGACAACTTCGACGCGTCGGAGCAGGAGCCCGCGGTCCTCCCGGCGCGGTACCCCAACCTGTTGGTGAACGGCTCCGGCGGCATCGCCGTGGGCATGGCGACGAACATCCCGCCGCACAACCTCGGTGAGGTCATCGACGCCGCGGTGCGCCTCATCGACGAGCCCGCGACCACGATGGAAGACCTCCTCGGGATCGTGAAGGGCCCCGACTTCCCCACCGGGGGATTCATCGTCGGCCGCCACGGGATCCGTCAGGCCTACCTCACCGGCCGCGGCTCCGTGGTGATGCGCGCGAAGGCCACCATCGAGCCCCTCGGGCGCGGCGACCGCGAGCAGATCGTGGTCACGGAGATCCCGTACCAGGTCAACAAGGCCGCCATGCTCAAGAAGATGGCGGAGCTCGTGCGGGAGAAGCGCCTGGAGGGCATCTCCGACCTGCGCGACGAGAGCTCCCGCGAGGGCATGCGGGTGGTGATCGAGCTCAAGCGCGACGCCATCGGGCAGACGGTGCTCAACAACCTCTACAAGAACACACAGCTCCAAGAGAGCTTCGGGATCATCAACCTCGCCATCGTCGGCGGGCAGCCCAAGGTGCTCTCGCTCTACGAGATGCTCCGGGTCTTCCTCGACCACCGGCGCGACGTGGTCACCCGGCGCACGCGCTTCGAGCTCCGGCAGGCCGAGGCGCAGCGCGAGATCGTGCTCGGCCTGGGCATGGCCACCACGGAGATCGACCTGATCATCCGTACGATCCGCGAGTCGCCCGACGTCGACACCGCCCGCGAGGCCCTCATGCGCCTGCCCCTGCGGGGCCTTGAGGAGTTCGTGCGCCGCGCGGGCCGCCCCGAGGAGGAGATCGCCGAGGCCGCGAAGGTCAGTGATTACCGCCTCTCGGAGCGGCAGGCGAAGGCCATTCTCGACATGCGCCTCGCGCGGCTCACGGGCCTCGAGCGCGAGAAGCTCGCGGGGGAGTACGGGGAGCTGAGCAACACCATCGCGCGGCTGCGGGCGATCCTCGGCGACGAGCGGGTGCTGATGGACGTGATCCGCAACGAGCTGCTGGAGGTGCGCGCGCGCTACGCCGACGGGCGCCGCACGGAGATCCTCGCGGACGAGGCCGAGCTCTCCATCGAAGACCTCATCCCCCAGCACGACGTGGTGGTGACCTGCTCGCACAACGGGTTCATCAAGCGCACGGCCCTCGCGGAGTACCGCGAGCAGAAGCGCGGCGGTCGCGGGAAGGTCGGGATGGAGGCCCGCGAGGACGACTTCATCAACAAGTTCTTCATCGCGAGCTCCCACGACCACGTGCTGTTCTTCACGAACCGCGGAAGGGTCTTTCTGAAGAAGGTCCACGAGGTGCCCGAGGGCTCGCGCACGAGCAAGGGCAAGCACGTCGCGAACTTCGTGGGCATCGACCCCAAGGACCCGAGCACCCAGCGCGAGACCATCGCGGCCATCGTGCCGGTGAGCGAGTGGAAGGACAGCGCGCACCTGGTCACCATCACGGTCAACGGGCTGGTGAAGCGCACGGCCCTCAAGGCCTACAGCAACATCCGGCAGACCGGGATCATCGGCGTGGCCATCGAAGACGGCGACGCCCTGCTCCGCGCCGTGGTCACCGAAGAATCTCAAGAGGTGATCATCGGCACGAAGAAGGGGATGTCCATCCGCTTCGACGTGAGCGAGATCCGCGAGGTGGGGAGAGACTCCCGCGGGGTGTGGGGCATCGACCTGCGCGACGGCGACGCCGTGGTGTCGATGGACGTCATCCGCGACAAGGACGCCCAGCAGGTGCTTGCGATCTGCGAGAACGGTTACGGCAAGCGC
Organism: Polyangiales bacterium; assembly: GCA_044376155.1. Taxonomy (GTDB): domain Bacteria; phylum Myxococcota_A; class Polyangia; order Polyangiales; genus JAWKRB01. Next base: position 14,613 of record JBILLI010000013.1, on the reverse strand, counting down.
ACCAACGTGGAGGAGTTCCGCTCGCAGTCCCGCGGGGGCAAGGGGATCATCGCCATCGACGCCAGCGACCGCAACGGCGACGTGGTGGACCTCGACCTCGTGGAGGAGAGCGACTCCATCGTGGTGATCACCAACCGCGGCCAGATCATTCGCACCCGCGTGGGCGAGGTGCGCCTCGCCGGGCGCAACACCCAGGGCGTGCGGATCATTCGCCTCGACGACGGCGAGAAGGTCGTCGGCGTGGAGCCCATGGCAGAGCCCGACGAGGTCGCCGTTGAGGCCCTCCCGGCCGATGCGGTCGAGGGCTCCGACGCCGCCGAGCCCGAGGTCACCCCGGCGCCCACCGTCGACGACAGCACTCCCTTCTGATCCGCGCCCCGCACTTGCCGCACCCGGGTGGCGCATGACACCACAGGGACGATGACGCGCCTCCCGTTCCTCGCGGGCGCGCTGAGCGTGTGCCTCGGCGCGTCGGCCGCCCTCGGGCAGACGACCCCGTGGGCCGACACCGCCCCCGCGGCGTCGCAGACCCTCCCCGAATCGCCTCCCCGCGCGTCCCGCTGGCCCGCCCCGCGGCCCGGGCGAACCCGCGCGCGGGTGGTGCTCCCGGCGCTGCGACGCGCCCCCGAGGCCGACGCCGACCCCGGCGCGGGGGGATACTTCCAGATGCCCACCGCGCGCCTGATGCGGCACGGCGACGTCGCGGGCACCTACCTCAGCGCCCTCGGCTGGGTCGGCGTGCGCTACGGCGCGACGCGCACGGTGGACCTCGGGGTGGGCGTGCCCTACTACTTCACGGGGCTCACCGTCGACGCTCGCGTGGCCTTCGCGCAGGGCCGCGGGGTCGCCGCGGCGTGGTGGTTCTATGCGTCGGTTCCCTTTCTGCCAGAAGGGGATCGGGCGTCGAGCAGCCTGGGCTTCACCTGGGCCTACGCCGGGGTGGGCTGGCTCTCGGGCCCGCTGGTGACGCTATGGGGCGAGCGGGTGACCGCGAGCTTCGGGCTCCACGTCGCGCAGCGCACGGGCCTCGGGGGCGTGTGGCTGCTCTCGCACGCCACCCTCGCGGTGCGGATCATCGACGGGGTGAAGGCCCTCGCGCAGGCCGTGATGCTCTACGAGGCCGCCCCCGAGCGCGCGCCCCGCGCTGAGGCGCTGCTGGGCAACGGCACCCCACGAATCATCCCCTACGCCCTCGTCGGCGCGCGGCTCTACACCCGCCGCTTCGCCGCCGACCTCGGCGTGCTCGCGCCCCTGAGCAGCGACGCGCCGCTGTACTCCGAGCGCCTCCCGGTGATCCCGTGGATCGCGCTGCAGCACCTGTTCTGATCAGGGCCGCCGGGGTGCGCGCCCTCCGTGCCTCATCAGACCGCGGCCCGCGACGTCGCCGCGAAACCCGTGGCGCCTGCGCGCCGGACGCTTGCGCCCGCGCGTCCGCGGCTCCACACCCGACAGATGCCCGACGTGCCGCGCTGGCTGAACCTCCACCAGCTCCAGTGCTTTCGCGTGATCGCGCGGGAGGGCAGCCTCGCCCGCGCGTCGGCGGTGCTGCGCGTCTCGGCGCAGACGCTGAGCGAGCACGTGCAGCAGCTTGAGGGCGCGCTCGGTGTGACCCTCTTCACCCGCGGCGCCCGGGGCATGTCCCTCACCGACACGGGCCGCGAGGTGCTCGGGTACGCCGAGGGGATCCACATGCTGGGGCAGGAACTCCTGCAGTCCCTCGACGGGCACACGGGGTCGTCGGCGCCGCTGCGGGTCGGGGTCGATGAGAGCCTGCCGAAGCTCGAGGTGTGGTCGCTGCTGGCCCCGGCGGCGCGTCTCGCGCGGCTGATGGTGCACGAGGGCAGCCACGAGGACCTCACGGCCCTGCTCTGCGCGCGCTCGCTGGACCTCGTGATCGCCGAGATCCCCGCGCCCCTCGGCGACCCGACCCTGCGCGGGGTGCTCCTGCGCGAAGAGCCCCTCGGGTGGTTCGCCTCGGCCGACGCGTCCGAGGCCTTGCGCGAGGCCTACCCCGCGTCGCTGCACGCGGCCCCGGTGCTGCTGGCCGCGCCGGGGTCGTCGCTGCGCGAGGCCGCCGAGCGGTGGTTCGCAGGCGCCGGCGCGCGCCCCCGGGTGGTCGCAGAGTTCGGCGACACCGCGCTGGCCAAGGCCGCGTGCGCCGATGGCATCGGGGTGATGGTGCTCCCGCGCAGCCTCGCCGGCGCCGCGGCGCGCTATGGGCTGCGCGAGGTCGGGCCCTGCGAGGGCGTGACGCAGCGGGTGTACGCGATCACCACGGCGCACCGCGAGGGCCATCCCGCGGTACGCGCGGTGCGGTGCGGCGCGGAGGCTGCGGAAGGAAAATCCTGATGGCGGCGTTGAGCCTTCGACGCCAGAGAGGGTGGGCACCGCCCCTCTCCAGATCGCGGAGGTTCCATGAACGTTGACGTGCGCGCCATTGGCTTTTCCCTCACCGACGCCCTGCGGGACCATGTGCAGAGCAACCTGCGCCGGGCCTTCGCCCACCGCGGCACCGAGCTGCGCCGCGTGGAGGTGCGCCTGCGGGACGTCAACGGCCCCCGCGGGGGCGATGACATGCGCTGCGAGGTCCGCGCGCGCTTCGCGGGCGGCGAGGTGCTACGGGTCGCGCGCACCGACGCGAACCTCTACGCCGCCGTCGTCGCGGTGATGGACGTGGCCTCGCTGCGCAGCGAAGAGCGCGCGCGGCGGGTGCGGGGCGAGCGCCGGAGGGCGGCGTGAGGGCGCGGCTGAAGGTGCTGGGCGAGGCCGTGGCGCCGGGCGCGGCGGCGGCGCTGCGGGTGTACGCGCTGGGCGAGCTCCATCGCGTGCTGCACGGCTACACGGCCTACATCGACGAGTTGGAGCTCGTCGCCACGCGCGAGCGCGGCACCTCCCCCCGCTGGCGCGTCGAGGCCCGGGTCACCCTCTGGGACCACGCGGCCTTCGAGGTCACCGCGCAGGCCGCGCGGCCGCACGGCGCGGTGGACGAGGTCGCGCACGACACGTGGCTCGCGATGCGCGCGAGGGTGCGCGGAGACACGCCGCACCTCGGCCGCGTCGCCTGACGTCGCTCAGCGCACCGTGACGGCGAAGGCGTGCTCTTGCCGCGCGTAGCTGAAGGGCACCCGCCAGGTGCCCACGACCCTGCCGCCCACGGAGATCGACACGGTCACCGGGGTCTCTTCGGCGTTGCACATGTCGAATGCCGTGAGCCGCACCTCGTAGCGCCCCGCGGGCGGGCGCGGGGCGGACCACACGGCGTTCTCCAGCGTCGGGCGCGAGCGCACGCAGTTGAAGTTCGCGGTCTGGTCGAGCGTGGCGCCGGGCGCGGGGTGCCCCTCGGCGACCTCGCGGTTCTGGGGGTCGATGACCACGAGGTTGATGTCGGCGTCGGTCTGCCACGAGGCCGTGATCTGCAGGCCCCCGCCGTTGTAGCCGCAGCCCTCGTCGATGCGCCCGTTGCAGTTGTCGTCGAGGCCGTTGCACGACTCCGGCGCGTTGGCGTCGCAGCGGGTCTGCACGGCGGTGGCCTCGGTCGGCGCGGTGACCTGCGCGGTGGTCGTGGGGCCGCTGCGCAGGGGCGGCGCCTCGCTGCCCGAGGGCGGCGTCGTGCTGGCGCTGAAGCCCGCGCTGCTGTTGTTGGTGCGCGCGGCGGGCGCGCAGTCGACGAGGGCGGCAGACGCGGCGAGGGCGCTCGCGGCGAAGAGGGTTCGGCGGATCGAAAACATGGGTCCCTTCCGTGCGCTCCCAGCGGCGCGGGCGGGCGGGATATGACTTCAGCGACGCGGGGGCGTCAACCTCTGCGCGGGGGGATCACGCGGCGCGCAGAGATCGCGCTTGTTGACCGGGGCCGCGTCGATCACCATGCGCGGCAGACGGAGACGACGATGAGCGAGGCACACGGGCACGAGGGCGAGATCGACGTGCGGGAGCGCGGGCTCCCGAAGGACGGCGCACCGCAGATGATGGACCGGCGGCTGTTCATGCAGCTCCTGGTCTTCGACGTGGTCGAGGGGCTCAGCGTGACCGACGCCGAGCGCTCCCTCGCCGAGGCCCTGCAGGCCCGCGGCGTCGAGGCCGTGCTCTACGCCGACGCCAACGCGCCCCGGGGCCTCGGGCTGCTCACCTGGACCGAGTCTCCCGAAGACTTCGTCGACCGCGTGCGCCCCGCGGTGAACGAGGTGCCCGGCCTCGCGCCGCGCCCCGCGTTCACCATGATGGGCCGGTCGTACAGCTCGGGCTACGAAGACGACCTCGCCTTCTGGCTGCTCGAGCGCCCCCGCGCCACCGTGCTCAGCGACCGCTGGAACTGGCACATCTGGTACCCCCTGCGCCGCAGCGGGGCCTTCGCGCGGCTGGAGCCCCGGGAGCAGGGCGCGATCCTTCGAGAGCACGGGATGATCGGCAAGGCCTATGGGCAGACCGACCTCGCGCACGACGTCCGCCTCGCCTGCCACGGCATCGACGCCGAAGACAACGAGTTCCTCATCGGGCTCGTGGGCCCTGAGCTCCACCCCCTGAGCCACATCGTGCAGACCATGCGGAAAACCCGGCAGACCTCGGAGTTCATCGCGAAGATGGGGCCGTTCTTCGTGGGCCGGGTCATCTGGCGCAACGCGCGCGAGGGCTGAGCCCGTGCGCCTCGCCGTGCTCCTCTCCCTCGCCCTCCTGGGCTGCAGCGACCCCGTGACGGGCGCCGACGCGGCCCGCGACGTCACCACCGCCGACGTTCCGCGCATGGACGCGGCCATCGACGCGCCCACCCCCGACCTCCCGGACGTGCCCGCGGGCGAGGTCGGCCTGGGCGCCTCGTGTTCGCTCAACCGCGAGTGCGCGGCCAACGCGCGCTGCCAGTGCGCCTCGGGCGACTGCCGGTGCATGGAAGGGCCCCGCGGCACCGGCCGATCGGGCGTGACCCGGTGCATGTCGGGCGACGACTGCGAGAGCTCGCTCTGCGTCGACGGCAACAACGGAATGCTCTGCTCCGACGCGTGCACCTCCAACGCCGACTGCCCGCCCGCGCTCCCGCGGTGCATCACCATCGGCGCGCTCTCGCTCTCGCTCTGCGCCCGCGACCCCAACGCGCCGCCAGGCGACGGGGGCACGTACAACACCATGCTCACCGCGACCTTCGGCGCGCGGGGTGGTCCCTTCGACAGCGCGCGGCACGGGCGGCAGGGCACCAACGGGATCTACCTCGAGGCCTACCTCGGGGGGGACCCGGCGTGTCCCGAGGCGAACTCCCCGACGCCGCAGCGCACCCTGGTGCTCACGGGGCTGCGCACCAACGTGAGCGGCGTGCAGACCTCGGCCACCGGCGTGCGCGCGGTGCTGTTGGACTTCTCGGGTGGCCTCATCGCCACCCCCACCGCGCGGGCCACGATGGTCGAGGTCACTCCGCAGGAGCTCGGCGCGGGCACCCGCGTGCGCGCAGACCTCCGCGTGACCTTCGAAGGCGGGACCATCACCGGGGTCATCGACGCGCCCTGGTGCCGCTCCCTCGACGACATCTGACCCCTCCCCGTCGCCGGGGTCGCGCGGGGCGTGATACACGCCGCGCGTGATTCGACTCGACCAGGTCTCCAAGCAGCACGGGGCGCAGATCCTCTTCCTCGAAGCCTCCATGGGGGTCTTCAAGGGCGAAAAGGTCGGGCTCATCGGGCCCAACGGCGCGGGCAAATCCACCATCTTTCGGCTCATCACGGGCGACGAGCAGCCCGACGGCGGCCAGGTCTCCATCGACCGCGGGATCACCCTCGGGCACTTCTCCCAGGACGTCGGCGAGATGAGCGGGCGCACCGTGGTCGAAGAGGCCATGGCGGGCGCGGGCGAGGTCGCCGACGCCGCCCACGCGCTGCACGAGGTCGAGAGGGCCATGAGCGACCCGGCCAACGAGGGCGACATGGAGGCCATCCTGGAGCGCTACGGCGTCGCGCAGTCGCGCTTCGAGGAGCTCGACGGCTACGCGCTCGAGTCCCGGGCGAGAGAGATCCTCGCGGGCCTGGGCTTCGCCGAAGAGGTCATGGACCGCGACGTGGGCGCCCTCTCGGGCGGATGGAAGATGCGCGTGGCCCTCGCGCAGATTCTGTTGAAGCGCCCCGACGCGCTGCTCCTCGACGAGCCCACCAACCACCTGGACCTGGAGTCGATCCTCTGGCTGGAGCGCTTTCTCAAGGGCTTCGAGGGCGCGGTGGTGATGACCTCCCACGACCGGGAGTTCATGAACCGCCTGGTGAACAAGATCGTCGAGATCGACGGCGGCGAGCTCACCACCTTCACGGGCGACTACGACTTCTACGAGCGCCAGCGCGCCGTGCTCGCGGCCCAGCAGGAGGCGCAGTTCGCCCGGCAGCAGGCCATGCTCGCGAAGGAAGAGGCCTTCATCGCCCGCTTCAAGGCCCGCGCGAGCCACGCCGCGCAGGTGCAGTCGCGCGTGAAGAAGCTCGAGAAGATCGAGCGCGTCGAGCCCCCGCGGCGACGCAAGGTCATCGAGTTCGACTTCAAGCAGCCGCCCCGCAGCGGCGAGGACGTCGCGAAGCTCCAGGGCGTGCGCAAGGCCTACGGATCACGGGTGATCTACGAGAAGTTCGACCTGCTCGTGCGTCGGCGCGAGCGGTGGTGCGTGATGGGGGTCAACGGCGCGGGCAAGAGCACCCTGCTCAAGCTCGTGGCCGGCCACGGCGCGCCCGACCAGGGCGAGGTCACCCTCGGCGCGAGCGTCTCGATGGGCTATTTCGCGCAGCACGCGATGGAGCTCCTCGACCCCAAGGCCCAGGTCATCGAGGCGCTGCAGGTGAAGTTCCCCGGCGCGTCGCTGGGCTCCCTGCGCAGCCTCGCGGGGGCCTTCGGGTTCAGCGGCGACGACGTGGAGAAGTCGTGCCGGGTGCTCTCGGGCGGCGAGAAGGCGCGGCTCGTGCTCGCGCAGATGCTCTTCGACCCGCCGAACTTCCTCGTGCTCGACGAGCCCACCAACCACCTCGACCTCGCCACCAAGGAGACCCTCCTCAAGGCCCTCGCCGAGTTCGAGGGGACCATGCTCTTCGTCTCCCACGACCGGCAGTTCCTCAGCGCGCTGTCGAACCGGGTGCTCGAGGTCACGCCCGAGGGCCCGCGGGTCTACAACGGTGGGTATCGCGAATACGTCGCGCAGACCGGCCGCGAGGCGCCGGGCATGCGCTGATCAGCCCAGGCGCTCGGCCAGCGCGGCGTGCAGCGTGTCGTCGTCGAAGGGCTTCGCGAGCAGCGGGCCGTCTTCGTCGGCGATGCTCGCGGGCGCGACGTGGGCCGACATGAACACCGCGGGCAGCCCCGGCTGGCGCTGCCGCAGCCGCGCCACGAGGGTCGGGCCGTCGATCAGGGGCATCTCGACGTCGCTCAGCACCACGTCGAAGGGCCTCGTCTGCAGCTCGGCGAGCAGCAGCGCGTCACCCGGCGAGCGGGCCGTGAGCACCTCGTGACCCGCGCGCAGGAGCACGCGGTGCAGCGACTCGCGCAGGGCGTCGTCGTCCTCGACGAGCAGCACGCGCGCGCGGCGGCCCGGCAGGCTCTGGCCCGCCAGCGCCCGCGGCGGGGTGACGGCCGCGACCCGCGTCCACACCCGCGGAAAGCTCACCCGCACCAGCGTGCCCTCGCCCGGACGCGAGGTCACCGAGAGCTCCCCGCCCCCCGCGGCCACCACCGCGCGCACCGTGCTCAGCCCCAGCCCTGCGCCCCGGCCGGGGCCCTTGGTGGTGAAATCTCCCTGCAGCGCAAGGGCCTGGACCTCGGCGGTCATCCCCACGCCGCCGTCCTGCACCTCGAGCGTGACCCGCTCCCGCTCGGCGCGGGTGCGCAGCGTGAGGGTGCCGCCGTGGGGCATGGCGTCGCGCGCGTTGAGGCAGAGGTTCATCAAGAGCTGCCCGAAGCTCGAGGCGTCGAGCCGCACGCGCGCGCCCTGGGCGTCGAGGTTCGCCTCGGTGCGCACGCCGTCGCCGAGCACCCGCCGCAGCAGCCGCAGGGCCTCGCGGCTGGCCGCGTCGACGTCGATGTCCTGGGGGCGGGCAGACTCGCGGCGGCAGAACATCAAGAGCGCGCGGGTGAGGGCGGTGCCCCGGTCGGCCGCGCCGCGCACGTCGTTCACGCACTCCTGCTGCGCCGCCGAGAGCGGGCCCTCGGTGAGGAGCTCGAGGTTGGCGATGAGGGCGGCGAGCACGTTGTTGAAATCGTGCACGATGCCGCTGGCGAAGCGCCCGAGGGTCTCCATCCCCCGCGCGAGGTTCGCCTCGGCCCGTGCCGCGAGCAGCGCCTCTTGCGCCGCGCGCTCGCGGGTCATGTCGCGCAAGACAGAGACGAAGTGGCGCACCACCCCGTCGCCCCCGCGCACCGGGGTCACCCGCTGCGAGACCAGCACCTCGGTGCCGTCGCGGCGGAGCATCCAGGTCTCGCCGAGAAAGTCCTCCTCCCGGCTGAGGCGCAGGCGCAGCTCGGCGACCACTTGCGGGTCCGCCGAGGGGCCCCAGAGAACGCTCGGGCTCTGCCCCAGCACGGCCTCGCGGTCGTGCCCCGTGAGCGCCACGAAGGCCGGGTTCACATCGAGGATGCGCCGCGACGGCGGACCCCGATCCGCCGCGGTGATCATCATCGCCTCCCCCGACGCGTCCCAGGCGTCGCGCAAGAAGCGATGCTCGGCCTCCAGCGCGCCGAGGCGAATGCGCTCCTGGGCCAGCGCCTCCCAGCAGGTCGGGTCGTCGCCCACGCGTTGTGTGTCCGCCGAGACCACGTGATACTTTCCATCATCTGAGCGGGCGAAGGTCAAGCCAGCTCGAACGGACGACATGCGTTCCTGGGCGCAGCGCCGATCACGCCAGGTCGTTGTCGAGCACGACGCGAAGCCTCGCCGCGCCCTGGCGCACGCGGTCGAGGGCCGCGTTGGCCTGCGACATGGGCATGCGCTCGGTGATGGGCGCGAGCCCGTGGGCGGCGGCGAGGGCGAGCATCGCGCGCATCGACGCGGGGCTGCCGATGACGCTGCCCGTGACCCGCTTCTGCTCGTCGAGCAGGGGATCGACCCCCAGGGTCAGGGGCTTGCTGGGCACGCCGATGAGGCAGAGGGTGCCCTCGAGGTCGAGGGTGCCCATCCAGGCGTTCCAGTCGAGGTTCGCGTGGGTGGTCACGAGGAGCAGGTCGACCACGCCCGAGGGCAGGGGGCCGCGCGCGTCGACGAGTTCACTCGCGCCGAGCTTCAGGGCGAAGTCCCGGCGGGAGAGGTCGGCGTCGAACCCGACGACCTCGGCGCCGAGGGCCTTCGCGAGCTGCACGGCCATGTGTCCGAGGCCGCCGACGCCGACCACGCCCACCCGCACGCCGGGGCCCACCTTGAAGCGCTCCAGGGGCGAGAACACCGTGAGGCCCGCGCAGAGCAGCGGGGCCGCGGTGTTGACGTCGAGGGCCGCCGGGAGCTCGAAGGCGAAGCGGGAATCAACGCGCACCTCGGTGGCGAAGCCTCCCTGACGGCCCACGCAGGTGCGGACCTTTCCGCCCGTGCAGAGGTGCTCGCGGCCCGAGCGGCAGGCGGGGCACACGCCGCACGCGCCGGCCTGCCAGCCGATGCCCACGATGGCGCCGGGGCGCAGCGTCGAGAGGGGGCCCTGGCGCAGCACGTGACCGACGATCTCGTGGCCGGGGATGAGCGGCTTCTTCACGTCGCCCCAGTCGCCGTCGACGAGGTGCAGGTCGCTGTGGCACACCGAGCAGTGGTGCACGAGGACGTCGACCTCGTAGCCCGTGGGCTCGTCGAGGGCGGGGAGGGTGACGCGCTCCAGGGGCTGCTTCGCGGCGGTCTGGGCGAGGGCGACGATGGGCTGGGTCATGGTGGGCGAGCGCTACTAGCGGCGCTTCGCGGCCGACGCAAGTGGGGCGACGCGCGCGCTACTGCTGCGCGCGCTCGGAGCCCGCGCAGTCGCGCAGCGAGAGCGGGTTGTACGCGCACTGGGCGTTGCACGCGCCGGGGCAGGTGGAGCAGGAGTACTGCCCCGTGCGCAGGCAGTAGGTGCCGAAGACCGGGTCGGTGAACCCGCCCGACACCGGGCACTGCCAGTTGTTGTTGTCGACGTAGGCCTGCGGCTGCGTCGTGCACACCGTGGCGGCGAGCTTCCACGCGCGGCAGGCGTTGCTGTCGCCCGTGATGAAGGGGTAGGTGCCGCCGAGGTTGGTCGGCGCCGTGGTGTTGTACGTGTCGGTGCGGCAGCCGGGGATGGGCGAGGTCCACCCGCGGTAGAGCGGCTGCGACGCGCAGGCGCCCATGATGCACACGCGGCCGGTCGGGCACGTGTTGCCGCAGGCGCCGCAGTGGGTGCGGTCGGTCTGGAGGTTCACCTCGCAGCCGTTCATCGCCTGCCCGTCGCAATTGGCGAAGTTGGCGTTGCACATCCCGATGGAGCAGGCGCCGCCCGCGCACATCGCCGAGGCGTTGGGGAGCGACGTGCATGCGCGGCCGCAGGCGCCGCAGTTGTTGGGGTCGCTCTGGGTGCTCACCTCGCAGCCGTCGACGATCATCGTGTTGCAGTCGGCGAAGCCCGTGAGGCAGACGCCGGGCACACACGCGCCGTTGCCGCAGGCGCGGGTGAGGTTGGGGTAGGGGGTGCAGGCGCGGCCGCAGCCGCCGCAGTGGTCGGGGTCGTAGCGGGTGTCGACGCAGGCGCCGCCGCAGGTGGAGAGCGGCGACGGGCAGCCCGCGGCGAGGCAAGCGCCGTCGCCGCAGCGCTGTCCCTGGGGGCACGCGCGGTCGCACGCGCCGCAGTGGGCGGGGTCGTTGCTGAGGTCGCGGCAGCGGTCGCCGCAGCGGGTGGTGCCCGTGCCGCAGACCGAGCGGCAGGTGCCGTCGCAGACCTCGCCGCTGGCGCACGCGCGGCCGCAGGCGCCGCAGTTGGCCGGGTCGTAGCGGGTGTCGACGCAGCGGTCGCCGCAGGCGGTGAGCCCCGCGGAGCAGGCCGTCACGCAGCGCCCGCCGACGCACGAAGACCCTGCGCTGCAGGCGTTTCCGCACGCGCCGCAGTGCCGGGGGTCGGTGCGGGTGTCGGCGCAGAAGCGCGCGGCGCCGCCGTCTCCGGCGCCGGTGGCGCACACCGCGAGGGTGTCGGCGCACTCGAGCCCGCAGCGGCCCTCGGAGCAGACCTCGCCGCGGGCGCAGGCGACGCCGCAGGCGCCGCAGTGGGCGCGGTCGGTGCGCACGTCGATGCAGCGGCCGGCGCAGACCGACTGTCCGGCGGGGCAGGCGACGGCGCAGGCGCCCATGGCGCAGACCTGCCCGTTGGGGCACGCGTTACCGCAGGCGCCGCAGTGCTCGCGGCTGTCTTGCAGGCTGACGCAGCGGCCCCCGCAGGCGGTCTCGCCCGCCGCGCACGAGGCGTCGACGGGGGCGGTCCCGACGTCAACGCCGAGGTCCTGCGCGTTGACCACATCGTCGACGGCGCCGGCGTCATCCGGCCCGGGGCCCGCGGTGGGTGAGGAGCAGGCCCCCAGAAGCACGACCAGCAGACCCGAACGAACACACCACGAACGACTCATCGACGTCTCCCTGCGAGAAAGCACGCCGACACCCTACGCCCTCGACCGGGGTGATGGGAGGGCGGTGATCACCTACCCGCGCGACCGCGGCGCTTCGAGGCGCGGGAGGGGGGCCGTCGGCGATGCTCCCTTGATTCTCCGTGCGGGCTCTGGTAAAGCCCCCGCCGTCTTTGGGGAAACCACGTTCCCTCCCGTCGGGCCCCTCCGAAGACCGCCGCTCCGCGCGCTTCCTGCGCAACGTCGGCGAGCTGTCCCACCCTGACCGATCGGTCTCCCACGGCGCACCCCTCGCGGGTGTGTCCCATCATCGACGCAGACGCTCCGCGGGAGCCCTGGGTCGGTGTCGGAGACCCTCCGCGGGGCACCCTTGGGACAGCGGGTGAGCGCAGCACACCTCGTCCCGGCCCGGCGTGAGGGCCACGAGGAGCGTTTGGGCGTCGACATCCACCGGATCAAGACCGAATTCGCGGGCATCGCCGAAGTACACGGCGTGGAGCTCGTCGCGCTGGAGTGGCTTCAGGGCCCCGGCCGCGGCGTGCTGCGCGCGTACATCGACCGGCCCGGCGGCGACCCCCGGGTGGTGGACCCCGCGCGCGGGATCTCCGCGGACGTGTGCGCGTCCGTGAGCCGTGACATCGGCGCGGTGCTCGACGCCGACGAGTCTCTGATCCCGATGGCCTTCGACCTCGAGGTGAGCTCCCCCGGATTCGAGCGGCCCGTGCAGAAGCGCGAGGATTTCGATCGCTTCGCGGGGCTGGTCATCGCGGTGAAGCTCCGCGAGCGGGTGGAGTCGCGCGGGGCCTTCGAGGGCGTTCTGCGCGGCACCGCCGACGCGCCCGGCGGGGGCTACGTGGTGAAGGTGGACTGCGCGGGGCGGGTCTGGGACCTGCCCGCGAAGCAGATCTCTCGCGCCAAGCTCGCGGAGATCAAGGCCCCTGCGCCGACGAAGCCCACGAGGCCGGCGAAGGGGCAGGGGAAGACGAAGCAGCGTCCCGAGGACGCAAGGTCCGCAACGGAGGGCGGCGACGGTGGGTCGTCGCCCGCGAGGTGATCCATGGCAACGAAGACCACGCAGGCAGCGCCGCCGCCCAGCTCGCCCAACCTCAGCCAGATGCTCGACGTCGTGGCGAAGGAGAAGGGCATCGAGCGGTCGGTGCTGGTGAACACCATCGAGAACGCCGTGCTCTCCGCGGCGCGCAAGCACCTCGGCGGCGACCGCGAGCTCGTGGCGAAGTTCAACGAGCGCGCGGGCGCGGTGGACCTGTTCCAGTACATGTCCGTGGTGGACGTGGTGGCGCGCCCCGACGCCGAGATGCTGCTCGCCGTCGCGCAGCAGATGGACCCGGGCGCCGAGGTCGGTGACCAGCTCGCGTTCCAGGTGTTCTACCTCCCCGAGGACCAGAAGAAGGCCGAGGAGCAGGACAACCAGTGGGGCGACGTGCTCAAGCTCCGCAGCGTGCGCAAGGGCTTCGGGCGCATCGCCGCCCAGGCCGCGAAGCAGGTGCTCCTGCAGCGCATGCGCGACGCCGAGCGCGAGAAGGTCTTCAACGAGTTCAAGGACCGCAAGGGCGAGATCATCACGGGGATCGTGCGGCGCTTCGAGCGCAACGACCTCATCGTGGACCTCGGCCGCACCGAGGCGATCCTCCGCGCGCGTGACCAGGTGCCGCGCGAGAGCTACCGCCCGGGCGAGCGCATCGTGGCCTTCGTGCGCGACATCGAGCGCGAGGCCAAGGGCCCGCAGGTGATCCTCTCCCGCGGTGATGTCGGGCTGCTGATCAAGCTCTTCGAGAGCGAGGTGCCCGAGATCTACGAGGGCATCGTGAAGATCGTGGCCGCGGCGCGTGAGCCCGGCGTGCGCAGCAAGATCGCGGTGAACTCCCGCGAGCTCGACGTGGATCCCGTGGGCGCCTGCGTGGGCGTCAAGGGCTCCCGCGTGCAGGCCGTGGTGCAGGAGCTCCGCGGCGAGCGCATCGACATCGTGCCCTACGACAAGGACCCCGCGCGCTTCGTGTGCAACGCCATCGCGCCGGCCGAGATCGCCCGGGTGATCATCCGCGAGGCCGACCACGCGATGGAGCTCGTGGTGCCCGACGAGAAGCTCTCCCTGGCCATCGGCCGCAAGGGGCAGAACGTGCGCCTCGCGTCGCAGCTCACGGGGTGGAAGCTCGACATCGTCTCCGAGAGCAAGTTCAAGCAGATCGAGGAGGACTCGATCTCGGACCTCTCGCGCATCGAGGGGGTCACCCCGAGCATCGCGCAGTCGATGTACAAGCTCGGGTACACCTCCCTCGAGGTGGTCGCCGAGGCGAACCCCGAGGACCTCGCGGGCATCCCCGGCCTCGGCGGCGGCGAGAACGCCGACCGCATCAAGGCCGCGGCCGAGAGCGCGATGGAGGAGCAGCGGCAGCAGCGCATCCGCGAGGCGATGCAGCGCACCGAGGCGCTCTCCGAGCGCGACCGGCTGCTCTTCGTGCAGGGCGTCGGCGGTCACACGATTCAGCTCCTGGGGCAGCTCGGGGTGGAGTCGGTCGAGGACCTCGACGCGATCCCCGAGGAGAAGCTCATGCACGAGACCGGCTTGGGTCTCGGCAAGGTGCGCAAGATCAAGCAGGGGGCGCGGAACTTCCTCGACTCCGAGCAGACGGTGATCGACGACGCCCGCCGCGCGCTGGCCGAGTCGACGCCCGAAGAGGCCGTGACCGAGGGCTGACCGCCCTCTCACCGAGGAGACACGACGAGGGATGTGGATGACGACGAAGCGCGACAACCCCAAGCGGCCTGAGCTTCCACCGCCTGACGCGGTGATCGAAGGGCCCGTGCGCACCTGCGTGGCGTGCCGCTCGAAGGACGGCCGCGACGACCTGGTCCGCTGGGTGGCCGCCGAGGACGGTCGCGTGGCCCTCGACGCCCGCGCGGTTCGCTCCGGGCGCGGCGCCTGGGTGCACCCCACGCGCAAGTGCGTGTCCCTCATGGTGAAGCGCCACGCGGCGGAGCGTGCGCTGAAGCTCGCGGTGGTGCCCGACCTCGAGGTCGGCGCGCTGCTCACGCAGCTCCGCGCGGCCCTCG
>JBILLI010000303.1:0-8607 GCA_044376155.1 Polyangiales bacterium | reverse complement strand
CGTGCAGGCCCTTAGGGCCGTCCGCACGGGCGGAGCCGGCGGCACGAACCGCGTCGTCCAGACACCGCCGACGGCACATCCCGTGGGTGTAGGTGCAGTTTGGGCAGTGGGTAGCCGAGGCGGGGGAAGGGCCGGGGAAGGGGGCCACGCGCCGCGATTTGCCCTTGAGAACAAGCGCATTTCGGAGATGTCTCCCGCGCGATGCCCACAGCGTGAAGGAGGGCGCGCGCCACCACCGACGGGCGAGGCACGAAAGAAATCTTCGCCCGCCACGCAACCTCCGGGTGGCGCCCACCCGAGTCACCGCACCATGCGTGTGCTCGTCGTCGCGGCCGTCGCGCTCTCCCTCGGGTGCCTGGAGCCCCCTGCGCCCCGGCGCGGGCCGTCGTCCTTCGCGGTCGTCCGGGTCGAGGCCGTGAGCGGTGAGCTCCGCGCCCTCGGCCGCGTGCCCTCGCTCCGCGTGCGCTTCGACGACACCCTCGCCCCCCCGCACGAGGACGACGTCCTGCTCCTCCGCGGCCTCGGCAGCGACGCGGTGACGGGCGACCTTGAGAACCTCCCGCTTTCGTCATCGACCCTCGCGCGCCGCCTCGACGTGCGCGTCGGCGTCGACCCCGAAGACCTCGCCGTCTTGCGGGTCGAGGGCACAGCCGCGCTCCCGCCCGACACCGACCTCACCCTGCTGCTCTCCACCCGACTACGCGCCCTGCGCGGCGCCGCGCTCGACCGTCCGACGCGCACCGATCTCCGCGTCGCGAGCGTCGCCCGCTGCGGCGCTCTGGGCACCCTCGCTGTCGACGAAGAGATCACCGCGCGACCCGGTGCGCTGCCCCTGCGGCTCGACCGCGGGGTGCGCAGCGAGGGCGCGCCCTTCACCCTGCGCGACCCGCTCGGCGCGGTGGTCCCGGCCCGTGCAAGCCTCGACTGCTTCGACGACGACGGCTACGCGCGCTGCGCCTGGCTTACGCCCCTTGGGCCCCTCACGCCCGGCGCGCACACCCTGCAGCTCGGCGAGCTCCGCGCGCGCAACGGCGCCCGCTGCGAGGCCGCGCCGCAGTCGGTGGAGGTCACACCAGGCCCCGCAGCTCCGCTTCCCACCTTCGCGACCCCGCTGCCCTGCGCGGACGAGGAGCGCCCCATCGGGGGCGTGTGTGTGCAGGCGCGCCCCACGGAGCTCGTCGTGCGCGCGGCCACCACCGCCGACGCCGCGCTGCGCGTGCGGGTCGCGCCCGACGACCAGGGAGACCCCAGGGAGGCTGTCGGACCCCTCGGGACGCAACACGCCGTGCGGGTGCGCGGGCTGCGTCCATTCACCCGCTACGCGCTCTCGCTGTGGGCGGCGCATGGCCGGGGAGAACCCGCGTACCTCCCCCTGGGTGCGCTCGAAACCCCTGCAACACAGGGAGATCTGCGCATCACCGAGGTGCTCGCGCGGCCCGCGGGGAGCGCCGCGCAGGAGTTCGTCGAGGTCGAGAACCCTGGCCCCGACCCGGTCGCCCTGCGGGGATGGTCGCTCTCCACGGGCGGTGCCAGCGCGGTGCTCGACACCGACGCGGTGCTCGCGCCGGGCGCGCGGGCGGTGGTGGCCGGGGCGAGCTTCGACCTGCGGGGCTCACCCCGAGAGGGCGACCCGGCGGTGGGTGTTGGGGCGGCGGTGGTGCTCATGCGCGGGTCCGTCGCGGGTCGGGGCTTGCGCGACGACGGCGCCGACCTCGCGCTGCGCGACCCGCAGGGGCACACGGTGAGTGTGTTCCCCGGGGCCTCGCCCGTGCGCCCGCCCCGCGCCGGGGTCTCGCTCGTGCGCGCCGCGTGGGACCTCGACGACGACGACCCGCACGCCTGGGCCTACGACGCGGGCGGCGGGAGCACCCCGGGGAGCGCCAACCGGGTGCCATAGGGTTGTGCTAGCGTCCCGGCCCCCATGGGCGAGGCGCCGATCTTCCAGTTCAACGAAGAGCGCGAGTCGATCGTCGAGGAGGTGGTGGGCCGGGTGTCGCGCGCGACGCCCGATCCGCTGCTGCTCCTCAACGACGCCGCGTACCACGAGATCCGACGGCTGGAGGCGCACCCCGGCAGCGAGCGCGGGGAGTACGAGCGCTTTCGCGACGTCGCGCGCACGGTGGGCAAGCTCACCGACGTCGAGCGACGTCGACGCGTGGAGGACCTCGCGCGGCACTACGCGGGTGACGTCGCGGGCCACTTCGACCCGCGGGTGTTCGCGTTCAGCACCACGGTGATCCCTCGCGCACTTGCGCTGCTGCTCTCGCCCAAAGACTTCTCCGAGGGCTTTCGCACGGCGGGACGTCTCCAGCGCCACCTGACCACACAGGGCCCCGTGGAGAAGCTCCGCGCGCTCTCGAAGCGCGCCACGCTGGTCTTCGTGCCCACGCACCTCTCGAACCTCGACTCGGTGGTCTTCGGCTTCGCGCTCGACCGCGAGGGACTGCCCCCGGTGAGCTACGGCGCGGGCAAGAACCTCTTCACCAACCCCTTTCTCTCGTTCTTCATGCGCAACCTCGGCGCCTACCGCGTCGACCGCCGCATTCGCCACGAGCTCTACAAAGAGGTGCTGAAGTCGTACTCCACGGTGCTCCTGGAGCGCGGGTACCACTCCCTCTTCTTCCCCGGCGGCACGCGCTGTCGCTCGGGGCTCGTCGAAGAGCGCCTCAAGCTCGGGCTCATGGGCACCGGGGTGGAGGCCTACGTGCAGTCCCTGATGCGCGGGCGCGAGCAGCGGGTGGTCTTCGTGCCCAGCACGATCAACTACCTGCTCACCCTGGAGGCGAGCACGCTCATCGCCGACTACCTCGCCGAGGTCGGACGCAACCGCTACATCATCGACGACGACGAGAGCACGCAGCTGGAGCGGGTGATCACCCTCGTGCGCAAGCTGGTGATGACCACGGGGTCGGTGGTGATCCGCTTCGGGGAGCCCATCGATCCGTTCACCAACCGGGTCACCGAAGACGGTCGCTCGCTCGACCCCCGTGGGCGCGAGGTCGACCCGCGCACCTACGTCACCCGCAACGGCGTGGCCGTGCCCGACGAGGCCCGCGACGCGCAGTACACCCGCGAGCTCGGCGAGGCCATCTGCGCGCAGTACGCGCAGCACACCGTGGCCCTCGCCACGCACCTCGTGGCCGCGGTGTCATTCCAGAAGCTCCGCGACACCCACCCCGGCAAGGACCTCTTCAGCCTGCTCCGCCACCGCGACGAGGTCTTTCTCCCGCACGACGAGCTCGAGCGACGGCTGCATGACCTCGTCGAACGCGCGGCGGCCCTCGAAGATCGCGGCGCGCTGGTGTTGGGACCGGGGATCCGTCGGCAGCGACCGTCGGTGCTCGTCGACGAGGCCGTGCGCGCCTGGAGCGGCTACCACAGCAACGCCGTGCTGCGTCCCGTGGAGGGCGGCTACATGCTCAGCGACACCAACCTGCTGCTGTACTACCAGAACCGCCTCGCGGTGAGCGGGCTGGGCTTTCACCCCGCGAAGGGAGCGCGCCGATGAGCGCCGCGGTGGGTGTGGTGGGCGGCGGTCGTTGGGGCGTGGCCCTGGCCTGCGCCGCGCGTCGCAACGGGGGTGAGGTGCTGCTGCACTCGCGCCGCGAGGTGGGCCCCGAGGCCGCCGCGCTGGGCGTCGAGGTGACGCAAGACCTCCGCGCCGTGGCCTCGCGCTGCGACCTCGTGGTGATCGCCGCGCCCTCGGACGTCGTGCGCGACGTCGCGCGGGCCCTGGGTGAGGTCATCGACGGCTCACACCTCGTGGTCCACGGCGTGCGCGGGCTCTCGGGCGAGGGGCTCACGCCCATCAGCGAGGTGATCCGCGCGGAGACCCCGTGTCGGCGCGTGGGCGCGCTGGGCGGCCCCGCGGTGGCCGACGACCTCCTGCACGGCCGACCCGGGATCATCGCCGTGGCCTCGCGCTTCCCCGAGGTCACGTCACGCTTCGTGTCGGCCTACGGCGGCCCCGCGCTGCGCGTCTCGGTGAGCCACGACCTTACGGGCCTGGAGTGGGCGAGCGCGCTCAACGGCTGTCTCTTCGTGGCCCTGGGCTTCGCGCGCGAGGTCGGGATCTCCCCCGGACTCGTCGCCGGCGTGCTCACCCGCGGCCTCGCCGAGGCCACGCGCCTCGCCGTCGCCGCCGGCGCCGAGGAGAAGACCCTGCACGGCGTGGTGGGGCTCGGGGACCTCCTGGCCGCCATGGGCGCCGACGAGCGCCCCGAGGTGCGGTTGGGCGCCCTTCTGGCGCAAGGGGTTCCGCTCACCGAGGCCCAATCGCAGGTGGGCACGCGGGTCGAGGCCGTGACCCTGCTCCCGCGGCTCACGGCCTTCGCGAAGGAGCGTCGGGTCGAGGCCACGCTCTTCGGCGCCATCGGCGGTGTGCTCAACGGCGCGCTGAACGTCGACGCCCTCTACGAGAAGCTCATGGCGCGCTGAGGACGTGATGCGACGCGCCCTCCCCCTCGCCCTCGGCCTCTCCCTCGCTGCGTGTGAGCGCGCCGTGCCCGCCATCGGCGACGTCGCCGCCGACCGCACGCCCTGGGCCTCCCTCGACGCCTTCGCGCACTACCGCGGGCTGTTGCAGGGCGCGACCACCGTGGGCGAGCTCATCACGCAGCCGCTGACCTTCACCGGCCGCCCCACGCCCCGGGCGCTCTTGCAGGCGCAGCGCGCGTCGAACCCCGCGGCGCGCCCCGACGCCGTCGCCCTCTCGGTGCTGAGCTACAACGTCGCGATGCTCGACGTGTCGCTGTTCGGCCTCGTGCCGTACACCGCCACGCCGCACCTCGCGGCCCGTCGCGCGGTGCTCCCGCAGGCGGTCTTCGCGCAGGGCTACGACATCGTGGGGCTGCAGGAGCTGTGGTCCAGCGCCGACGTGACGTTGATGCGTGCGGCGGCCGAGGCCGCGGGCTACTGGCTGGTGACCTCGTCGCGCAGCGGGTTCACCGACGGCACGGCCCTCGCGGTGCGTCGGAGCGTGGCGCCGCTCCCCACCGAGGTGTGGTTTGAGCACTATCAAGAGAACTCGGCCAACGAGTTCTTCCCCGCCAACGGCTTCTCCCGGGGCTTTCTCGCGGCGCGGCTGAACCACGCGACCCTCGGGCCCATCGTGGTGTATGTGACCCACGCCGCGGCCTTTCCCGACGCGTACCGCCTGCGCATGCGCCACGCGCGCGAGCTCGGGCTCGACGTGCAACAGCGCACGCGCCCCAACGAGGTCGTGCTGCTGCTCGGCGACTTCAACGCCGCGCCCTACTACCGCGCCGACACCTGGCCCCTGCCCGGCGGGACCATGGCCCCGGGCTGGTACGCCAACACCCTCTCGTACCCGGTGCTGCTGCACTACACCGGCGCGGTGGACCTCGCGCTCCGCGGCCGCGCCGAGGCCGACGCCGACCTCGACATCACCGCGGGCGACGCGGTGGTGAACAACCCCGCGGGCGCGCTCACCTCGCCCTTCGGGACGCCGTCCTACTGCGCCACGGTCCCGCGCGACGCGTTCACGGCCACCGACTGCAACAGCCTGTACTTCACGCAGTACGCGGGCACGGAGTTCCCCGCGCGGCTCGACTACGTCTTCGGGCGCGACCCGGGGCAGCGGCTGCACGTCGAAGAGAGCCGCGTGGTGTTCACCGATCCGGTCGCGTACGGCGGGATGATGGGACCGCTGAGCGACCACTACGGTCAGCTCGTGCGCCTGCGCGTCGCGCGGCCGTGAGGTGAGCCTCTCGGCGCAGGGTCGAGCGGAGAGGGGTCACGTCTCGGAGAAGACGGGCTGATTGCCCGTCGAGACTCGACAACGACGCAGCGCGACGCGGATCGTCGCGCTCGGCGACGGGAGCGATTTGCGGACACAACCTACGCCGTGGCGCGCCCGACGAGCGCGTCGGAGGCGGCGAGGAACCGCGCGACGTGGTCGGGCGTCAGCGCTTCTGTCGGCAAGATCGCGAGGCCCTTCTGGTTGAACATCACGCCCGTGCGCGCGTCGAGCTCCGGCGCGAACACGAGCGGCGCGATGCGCTCGGCGTAGGTCTCGGGGCTCCACGTGAAGAGGCCGATGAGTGTCTCCGCCACGCGGTGCTTGAGGCTGCCCTCGCCGAAGTAGTTCGCGCGGATGTTGGTCTTGATGAGCCCCGGGTTGAGGCCATACGCGCCGAGCTGGGGATAGCGTCGGGCCGCGTCGAGCACGAGGATCTCGTTGCCCGCGACGGTGTTCATGTGGACCTTCATCGCGTCGTAGCCGCGCTCCGCGTTGAGGTCGTCGATGGGTTCACCGACCTGGCCGGTGCCCGGAAAGCCCATCACGAACACCCGCGGCTTCGTCGCTCCGGGAGGTCGGCCCGTCCCGAGGCGCGGCGCGATCTCGCGCAGGATCACGAGGCGGCTGAGGTAGCTCACGGCCATGTCGCGCTCGATGCCCTCGGCGGTGGTCTCGCGGGTCGGCGCGGCGAGGATGCCCGTCGTGAAGAGCACGGCGTCGAGGCTCTCGGCAGGGAGATCCCGCGCCACCCGCGCGGCCTCCTGCATGGACGACAGATCCGCCCGCAGGAAGCTGATGTTGGCGACGCCCTCGTCGCGAAAGGTGCGCCCGATCACCGTCACCAGGCCGCCGCGTCCGGCGATCACCCGCGCGATGGCGCGGCCGAGACCGTCGGTGCCGCCGACCACCGCCACGCGCCGGCCGGAGAGCTGCAAGTCGCTGCTCTGCGTGTGCTTCCAGGTGAAGGCCGGATCCGGAAAGCCGCTCATCGGCGGGTTCTTCTTGTTCGCCATGGTCCCTGCTCCTGCGACGACGCGCCAGGCCTCGTCGCTGACGCGCAGTCTAGGTCGTCTGGCTCCCTCGTCTCGGGCGCAACACGTAGAGTCTGATTTGCAGATCTCGCAAATCGGAGCTGGAGCCCGTGGACACCTCAAAGCTCTCCGCATTCGTCGCCGCCGCTGAGGCCGGCTCGCTCTCCCGGGCGGCGCAGCGCCTGCGCGCGCAGCTCTCCACCGTCAGCCGACAGGTCGCCGATCTGGAGGCCACGCTCGGCGCCGCCCTCCTCGTGCGAACGGGCCGGGGCGTACGGATGACCCCCGCCGGCGAGCGCTTTCTCGCGCGTGCCCGACACGTGCTCCGCGAGCTCGACACGGCCGCCGCGGAGGCGCGCGGGGCGGTCACGCCGGAGCTCACGGAGCTGCGACTCTCGGCGCCTCCGGACCTCTCCGCGCGCATTCTGCCGTCCGTGCTCGTCGCGTTGACGAAGCGATACCCGGGCATCGCTGTGGAGGCCCGCACCGAGACGCGGCGCGTGTCGCTGCTGGAGGAGTCCTACGATGCGGTGCTGCGGCTGGGCCCGCTGGAGCCCTCGGAGCTGCTCGCGCGACGACTCGGCATCATCTCGCTGGTCGCGTGCGCCGCGCCGGGGGTCGTGATCGAGGACGCCAGGAGCTTGAGCGCCTGCGAGCACGTGCTCGTGGACGGCATGCGGTCAGAGCTCCCCGCGATGCTCCGCGGACGCGCGGTGCGAGTGCGTTGCGAGGGGCGCGTGCGCGTCAGCACCTTCGGCGAGGCCGCGGAGATCGCGGCGCAGAGCGGACGCGCGGTGATCCTGCCGAGCACGACCGCCGCCCCCTTCGTCACGGCGGGGCGGCTCGTGCCCGTGGTGCCCGCCCTCTCCCTGCCCGACGTCGCGCTGCACCTGCTTCGCACGCCACGGCACCGCGGGTCGGAGATCCTGCGCGAGCTGGGCGATCTCGTGGCCGCCGCCCTCGAGGCCGGCGAGCGCACGGTGCGCGAGGCGTCTCGACCGCCGACCCCACGCCGGCGCGCACGGGACTGATCGCGCGATGCGCGAAGGCCGTCGGCGGACGACGCGGGAAGCGCCTGCAACGGGTCTCCGAAGGATGTGACGTGATCGCGTGCCCTCGCCAACGTGCGTCAGGATGGGCTCGATGACCGCGCGGTCGTTGATCACCGCGATGAACTGCATCCGCCCGCCGCAGCCCGCGCACGGCAGAGTGTCGATCCCCCACACGCGCCGCAGCAGCGTCGCCTGGTCCCACTTCGTCAGCCCTGCCTGCTGCACGGCGGCGATGCCCGAGGCCCCTACGCGCAGCGCGATGTCCTCACCCGCGACCTCGCTGCCCGCGACGACGGTGCCGCCGTGTCAAACTCTCCACCTTAGGCACACGCCAAACACGCTGCAAGTTACGTCTTCTACTTCCATCAAGGCAACACGGGAGACTCCATTCACCAACGCGAACAGAACTGTGTCTTGCCCGGCACTTCGGAGCTGGAGACTTCGAAGGGTACCCGGAGTATGCTGAAGCGTTGGGAAGACACCTGACAGCGACCGCGTAATGGACCAGAGCGCTTGCGAGGATGTCAGAACAAACGCGACTTGCCCGCCCGAAACCATTTCAACGATGTCAGAATCAAAGTCCAGACGAAGGGTTTGGCCTGAGCCGGCACGCTGGTTGGTTTGTGGAGATCTTCGGCATCGAAGCTCTCGCGCGGCGGACCAAAACTGACAATCTTGGACCTGAATGAGGCGACTCGAGTCGACACGAGCGGTGTCGCCGTGCATGTCACTTTGAACCGGCAGGCGAAGAGACTGCGGTTCC
>JBILLI010000302.1:0-8611 GCA_044376155.1 Polyangiales bacterium | reverse complement strand
TGTGTAGATAGAAGAGGCGTAGAAAGGGGGTGAGCGCGAGGGTCGCGACCACGATGCGCGCGAGCCACGCGCGCGGCGCGGCGAGCACCACGAGGGGCCACGCGAGGTAGAACTGCTCCTCGATGGAGAGGCTCCAGAAGGGGGTGACGGGCCCGTCCCACGCGCCGCGCCGCGCGAAGTAGAGGTTGGAGAGGTAGGCCGCGTGCCACGCGAAGGTGCGCCGCACGGGGGGCACGTCGAGCGCGGCGGTGACCAGCAGCACGGCGTAGTAGAGCGGAACGATCCGCAGGAAGCGTCGCGCGTAGAAGGCCTTGAGGGCGTGGCCGAGGCGGGTGTGTCCCGCGTCGAGGGCGTCGCGCAGGTCGAGCAGGATGCGGGTGATGAGGAACCCGCTGAGCACGAAGAAGAGCCACACCCCGAGGCCGCCGGGGCCGAGGCGGCGCACGAGCGGCACGTCGAGGTAGTGCTGCACGAGCACCAGGAGCACCGCGATGGCGCGGAGCCCGTCGAGCTGTGGCATCGGCTGCATGGCGGGCGTCGCGATCCCGCGGAGCAGTACCGCAACCCCACGCCGACACCAAGCGTCGCGTGGGTGCGCGCGGAGACGGCGCAGAGCCCCTCGACGTTCACCCGCGGGCGGGTAGGCTCGCGGCGTGACCTCGTCTCCGCCTGGGTCGTCGGTGCGCCAACACTGGGCGTGGACCGCGCCCGCCGACACCTCGACCCTCGTGCTGCCCGACGGGTGTCGCGACGTGATCTTCTTCGAGCCCGCGACGGGCGCGCCGCGCGTGTGGGTCTCTCCGCGCGACGACACGGCCCGCGTCGTGAGGGCCACCCGCGGCGATCGCTTCACGGGGTACCGCCTCCACCCCGCCGCGACCTTCGACGAGCGCGCCCTCTGCGACGTCGCGGGGTCCCTGCCGACCGACGACACCGCCCGCGCGATGCTCGACGCCCACGTGCGGATCGACGACGCCCTCTGCGCGGCCCTCGACGCCCTCGCGCGCGCCGACTCGGTGGCCGCGGCGCGGCGCGTGGTGGGCGTCACCGAGCGCACCCTGGAGCGCTGGGTCTGCGCCCGCACCGAGCGCGCGCCGTCGTGGTGGCAGGGGCTCGCGCGGGTGCGGCGCGCGGCGGCGGCGCTGGAGGATCCGCTCTCCCTGGCGACGCTCGCGACGCGTCACGGCTACGCCGATCAGTCCCACATGAGCCGCGCGTTTCAGCGCTGGTTTCAGATCAGCCCGGGGAGGATGCGCCGCCGCCCCGACCTGCTCGCCGTCTTGCGCGACGCGGCGCACGACAGCGGGCTCGGGTAGCAACCCGCGGTGTCGTCAGCCCCCCATCGGGGTGCAGATCTCCACGAGGAATCCGTCGAGGTCGGTGACGTACGCGACGGTCTGTCCCCAGGGCATCTGCGTCGCGGGCTGCACGACCTTCGCGCCCGCGGCTTCGGCGCGCGCCACCGCGGCGGGCACATCGCCCGTGGCGAACGCGATCTCACACGTGGGGCGCGCGGGGTCGGGCGCCGCGGGCGACTTGCCGAGGCTCGTGATCAGCGCGCGCGACGAGAAGGCCAGGGCGGTGCCGCCGGTGGCGAGCTCGCCGTAGTCGCCGCCCTCGTGCAGAAAGGCCGTCTTCTGCGCGAACGCGGCCTCGTAGAAGGCCAGCGCGCGGCGAACATCATCGACGTAGAGGATCGTGTACTTCAGCTGCATGGGGGCTCCTTGAGGCGGCAGCATGGCGCAGGACGTCACCGCGAGGATTGAACGATCCCGACATTCAGCGCGCCCGCGAGCGTCTCTGCTCCTCGACCTCCCACTCGTGTCGGCACAGCGAGTGAAGCGCTGCGCTCGGGAGCGCAGGCCCTTCGGGTTCGAGGCGAAAGCTCGCCGCGTTCCAGCGCAGCAACAATGACCGCGCGGGGTGCCGACAGGTGACGCGAACGGACTCGTCGGGGAGTCCCGTCCAGGTGCATCCCCCCGCGGCGAGCTCGTGCATCCGGAGCACGTTCACGAGCTCCCCACACGGGTGCAGGCGATGGAGCGCGATGTCTTCGACCTCGTCGTGCACGTCCGGGGGGCGGTCCACGCAGTGTGTCGCGACGGCATCGCGATGCTCGACCCGGAAGTACACCGCGCGGCCTGCCTGGATCACTCCGCCATACTCGTGCGACGGCTTGTATGCGTCGTTGCCGCCCGAGCAGCTGCCCTCGACGGTGAGCTCCGCAGCGTGCGATCCCTCGACCGTGTGCCACCGGAGCACGGTGATCCCCTGCAAGTTCCCGCCGCAGTCGACACGACTGCATCCGTTGGCGGACGCGCTGAGGTGAAGCAGGCTATCGAGCTGGCCGTCGCCGTTCGCGTCGACGCGTGCGAGGACCCGGTCCCATTCCCCGAAGCCACAGCGCAGCGGCCGGTTCTGCAAACGAAACGCGCCCCGCTCGGTCACCATGCGTGGGCCCTGCCGACATGCCTGTTCAGGCGTAGTCGGCGCTACGGACCAGCGTGATGAGGGGTCGTCCTCGACGCGCATCGGGCAGGTCTCCCCGAGCTCGGAGGGGCGCACGAAGACCCAGCCCAGCGCGCCGGTCGAGACGACCCGAACGTGCGCGAGCAATGCTGCATCCTCCGGGGCTCGCGCGCTCTCGCGGCGCACGTGCGGGACCACCCCGAGCACCTCCACGGTCGTCCCTGGCGCGAGTTCCGGGCCGGCGGTTTGCGGCGCGGCGCGCGGGCGCAGGTGGGCGCCGCCGCGCAGGGTCGCGATGCAGGGCGCGGTCGTGGAGGCAGGCGTCGAGGCGACGGCCGGGGATGTGTCCTGCGGCGCGGAGGCGTCCCCCATGGCGTGCTGCGGCAGCAGCGTCGTTCGGCGCAGCGTGACGCTCGTGACGCCTGCGCCCCGCGCGCACGCGGCGACCGCGGCGAGGGAGACGCACAGCCGTGTGAGCCGACCCACGCCCGCGCGGAGCGTGGATCGCGGGAGTTCCCGCTGGGGCAGCGTGTCTTCAACGTACGGGTCGTGCATGTCGCGGCGGGAGAGCAGCACCCGTGCCGACCCGTGTACGCGCCACACCGTGGGGAACGATCACCCCGCGTCGACCTCGCCCTTCGATGCATCGCGGGAACATGACCGATTGAAACCGCTTTGAATTGAGGCGCAATTCGCGCTTCGTGGCCCCCATCCCCGGCCCTTCCCCCGCTTCGGGGGAAGGGTGGTGAACCGCGGTCTCGGGAATGGCCCGAGGTTCTCGAATCACCTGGGACAGAGGGCGGTCTCGCCCTTTCGCACATCCCTCGACCGCGTGGACCATTGCTCCGCCAGCGGTTCTCCACCCTTCCCCCGAGGCGGGGGAAGGGCCGGGGATGGGGGCCCTGCGCCGCCCTCAGTCCCCCAGCGCGTCGCGCGTGAGGTTCTCCAACGGCCTCGCGGGATCCCCCGTGACCACCACGTCGTCTTCGATGCGCACGCCCCCGAAGGGCGCCAGCGCGTCCACCAGCGGCCAGTTCACCAGCCCCGCGTGCGGGCCCTCGCGCAGCGGGCGGATCAAGCCCTCGATGAAGTACGCGCCGGGCTCGATGGTGAACACCTGCCCGGACTCGATCACGGAGGTGTTGCGCAAGAAGGGGTTGTCTCCGCGCGGCTTCACCACCGCGCAGCCCACGTCGTGGCACTGCAGCCCCAGGGAGTGACCGAGCCCGTGCGGGAGAAACACCCGGGTCACCCCCGCGCGCACGGCCTCTTCGCCCGAGCACGTCACCACCCCGAGCGCCGCGAGCAGCGCGCCCAGCGCGTCGTGCGCGCCGTCGTGCAGGGACTCATACCCGTCCCCCGGCCGCACCCGCGCGCACACGTCGCGCTGCAACGCCTCGAGGCCCGACACCAGCGCGGCGAAGCGCGTGGCGGCGTCGCTGCCGTCGCTGCGCACCCACGTGCGGGTGATGTCGGAGCAGTAGCCCAGGCAGGTCGCGCCCGCGTCCACCAGCAGCGCGGTCGCGCGGCGCGAGGCCCCGCGGGCGTAGGCGATGTGGTGCAGCGTGGCGGCGTTGCGGTCGAGGGCGACGATGTTCTTGTAGGGGGTCTCGGCGTCGTCCTGCGCGGTGGCGCGGAGGTACGCGAGGTGGAGGTCGAGCTCGGTGCACGGCCCCGCGAGGAACACATCGCGCAGCGCGAGGTGGCCCGGTGCGGCGCGGCGGTTGGCCTCCGCCAGGCACGCGCGCTCGTACGCGGTCTTGCGCGTGCGCAGCGCGTCGAGGGACGTCAACAGACCCGCCGGGTTGCAGTGCGCCGGGTCGAAGCCCCAACGTCCCGCCTGCGCGAGGTCTTCGCCCACGAAGGCCACGCGACCGCCCGGGAGGTGGGCCTTGAGGTCGTCGGCCGCGGTCAGCGTGAGGGCCGTGACGTGGTCGAGAAAGTGCGATGACTCCGGGGGAGGGGGCGCCTCCCAGAACGAGGTGCACGGCACCCGCGCGAGCACCGGGGTCTCGCCCGCGCGAAACACCAGCGCGGCGTCGGGCTCGCTCACCGGCACCCAGTGTTGAAAGTGCGGCGTGGGGCGCAGGGACCAGTACTGGTCGTCGTACTCCGAGCGCTTGCGGGCCACACCCCCGTGGATCACCACGGCGTCGTACCCATGCGCCGCGAGGGCATTGCCGTAGCCCGCGGTGAGCACCCGCAGGTGCTCGGCGTAGCGCCCGTGCAGGTCGGCGATCACGCCACGGCCTCCATCACCGCGGCCTCGGGGTGACCGCCGCGCGCGAGGGCCGCGTCGAGGAGGTCGAGGCACCCCTGGAGGTGGTGCGTGGTGTTGAGCGCCTGCCGCAGCGCCGCCGCGCCGGGGATGCCCTTGAGGTATCCGCCCAGGTGCCGCCGCGTGCACGACACCCCGCTGTGCTCGCCGCGGGCCTCCACGTTCGCGATCAGGTGCCTGCGGCACAGGGAGATCCGCTCGGCGACGGTCGGTGCGGCGATCTCTCGCCCCTCGTCGAGCAGCGCCCGGGCCTCGCGAAAGATCCACGGGTGCTCGATGGCCCGGCGGCCCACCATCGCGCCCTCGCAGCCGGTGCTCTCCATCGCCCGCAGCGCGTCGTTCGCCGATCGCACGTCGCCGTTGACCACCACGGGGATCTTCACGGCCTGCTTCGCGCGCTGCGCCCAGGCCCAGTCGGCCGCGCCCGAGTGCCCCATCTGCGCGGTGCGGCAGTGCAGGGTGAGCGCGTGAATGCCCGTGTCTTCGAGGCGCTTCGCGAGGTCGAGGATGGGCATGTGGCTCTCGGGGCCCCACCCGATGCGGGTCTTCACGGTGACGGGCAGCGAGACCCGCTCGACCACCATCTTCGTCATGGCCACCATCGCGTCAGGGTCCCGCAGCCAGCCCGCGCCTGCGCCGCGACCGGCGATCTTGGGCACCCAGCAGCCGCAGTTGATGTCGATGGCCAGCGGGCCCGAACGCTCGGCGACCTCGGCGGCCTCGGCGAGGCGCTCGGGGTCGCTGCCGTAGATCTGGATCACCGTGGGCACGTCGTCAGCCGGGAGGTGCAGCTTGCGCTTCGCCTTGCGGCAGCCGCGGAGCAGCCCCTCGACGTTCACGAACTCGGTGACGCACAGCTCGGCGCCGACCTCGCGGCACAGGCGGCGAAAGACCAGATCCGTGACGTCCTCCATGGGCGCGAGGATCACGGGGCGGCGCGCGTACAGCCCGCGCAGGGTGGTGGCGTTGGGATGCATTGGGGGGCGGCCGATGCCTAGCACACATCGGCCGCGGGGAAGGGGAGGGGTCAGGCCTCGGGCACCATCGAGCTGCGCCCGTCGGTGAGCAGGCTCTCGCCGTGCTGGGTGATGTCGAGTCCGAGCTTCTCCTCCTCGGGCAGCACCCGCAGCGGGCGGAACTTGTCGGTGACGAAGTAGATCACCCACGCGCCGATGCCCACGAACACCGACACGATCGCGAGGGCCGCGAGGTGCTTGAAGAACAGGGTGGTGCCGCCGAAGAGCAGCCCGTTCTCGCCCGCGCTGTTCACCGCCTTCGAGGCGAAGATCCCCGTGGCCACCATGCCCACCATGCCCCCCACGCCGTGACACGGGAACACGTCGAGGGTGTCGTCGAGGTTCGACTGGCTCTTCCAGCGCACCGCGAAGGTGCTCACCGCGCTGGCGAGGGTGCCGATGCAGAGGCTCGCGCCCACGCTCACGAAGCCCGCCGCGGGGGTGATGGCCACGAGCCCCACCACCGCGCCGATGCAGGCGCCGAGGGCCGAGGCGGGGCGGCCCTGGAGGCGCTCCAGGCAGATCCAGCTCAGCATCGCCGCGGCCGACGCGGTGTTGGTGGTGAGAAAGGCGTGCACCGCGAGGGGCGACGCGCTCAGGGCCGAGCCCGCGTTGAAGCCGAACCACCCGAACCAGAGCATCCCGGTGCCCAACAGCACGAAGGGGATGTGCGCGGGCACGTGGGCGTGGCCCGGTCCGTGGCCGGTGCGGCGGCCGAGAAAGAGCGCGCCCACGAGGGCGGCGATGCCCGCAGACATGTGCACCACGGTGCCGCCCGCGAAGTCGAGCACGCCGAAGCGCCGCAGGAGCCCGTTGGGGTGCCAGGTCGCGTGGGCGAGGGGGCAGTACACGAACACGGTGAAGAGCGAGATGAAGACCAGGTAGCTCGAGAAACGCACGCGCTCGGCGAAGGAGCCCGACACCAGCGCCGGGGTGATGATCGCGAACTTCATCTGGTAGAGCGCGAAGAGCGCGAGGGGGATGGTGGGGCTCAGCGCGGCATCGGGCGCCTCGGCCACGCCCTTGAACATCAGGTAGGTCAGGGGGTTGCCGATGACCCCGCCGATGGAGTCGCCGAACGCCAGCGAGAAGCCCACGGTGACCCAGATGAGGCTCACCACGCCCATGCTGATGAAGCTCTGGAGCATGGTGCTGATGACGTTCTTGGGGCGCACCATGCCGCCGTAGAAGAAGGACAGCCCCGGGGTCATCAGCAGCACCAGCGCGGTGGCGGTGAGCATCCACGCCGTGTCGCCCGTGCTGAGCGCGGGCGAGGGCGTGGCGCTGGGGGCCGACGAGGGCGCGAACACGGCCGCGATGCTGCCCACGGCGAGCACCGCGAACACCGCCGCGGGGCCGAGGGTGACCCGGGGCAGCGGGGGAGAAGACGACGCACCACGCACGAAGAACGCTCCCTCGCGCGGGCGGTCGACGCCGCGCGGTGATTGGGTCCGCGACGGTGGTTCGCGCGAAGCCCGCGGGCGCGTCAAGCGCAGGGCGAAGTGTTGGCGAAACCGTGTCGCAATGTTTACAGAGCCGTGCGTTGACTCGCCGCGGGAGTTGCTGCCCCATCCCCGGCGCCATGCCCACCACCCATCCGCGCCACGACGCCATCATCGCCGCCTTCAACTGGGAAGACCGCTCCCCCGACGCGCTGCCGTCGCGCGTCGACGAGATCTTCGCCGCCGACGTGTTCGGCATGGACGAGATGCGTCGCCGCCTCCCGAAGCAGATCTTCAAGTCCCTGGTGCGCACCATCGAGCGCGGCGAGCGCCTCAACGACGAGGCGGCCGACGTCGTCGCCTCGGCCATGAAGGACTGGGCCGTCGAGAAGGGCGCCACGCACTACACCCACTGGTTCCAGCCCCTCACGGGCTCCACGGCCGAGAAGCACGACGCCTTCGCCAACCCCGACGGCGCGGGCCACGTGGTGCTCTCGCTCTCGGGCAGCGAGCTGGTGCAGTCCGAGCCCGACGCGTCGAGCTTCCCCTCGGGCGGCCTGCGCGCGACCTTCGAGGCCCGGGGCTACACCGCGTGGGACCCCACGAGCCCGGCCTTTCTCATGCGCTCCAAGGGCCTGGTGACCCTGGTGATTCCCACGGCCTTCGTGTCGTGGAAGGGCGAGGCCCTCGACACCAAGACCCCGCTGCTGCGCTCGATGGAGGCCCTCTCCTCGCAGGCCGTGCGCGTGCTGCGGCTCTTCGGCGCGGGCGATGAGGTCAACCGCGTGGTGGCCACGCTGGGCTGCGAGCAGGAGTACTTCCTGGTCGACCGCAACCTGTTCTACCAGCGCCCCGACCTGCTCACCTGCGGGCGCACCCTCTTCGGCGCCAAGCCCCCCAAGGGCCAGCAGATGGAGGACCACTACTTCGGCTCCATCCCCCCCCGCGTGCTCGCGTACATGGGCGAGATGGAGCGGGAGCTCTACCGCCTCGGCGTGCCCGTGAAGACCCGTCACAACGAGGTCGCCCCCGGGCAGTACGAGATGGCCCCGGTGTTCGAGCAGGCCAACGTCGCCGCCGACCACCAGATGCTGGTGATGGAGACCCTGCGTCGCGTGGCCGAGCGCTACGGGCTCATGTGCATCCTGCACGAGAAGCCCTTCGCGGGGGTCAACGGCTCGGGCAAGCACAACAACTGGTCGCTCTCGACCAACACCGGGGTGAACCTGCTCGATCCCCGCGACGAGACGCACTCCAACACCCAGTTCCTGGTGTTCCTCTGCGCGGTGATCCGCGCGGTGGACCTCTACGGTGACCTCATGCGCTGCTCGGTGGCGAGCGCGTCCAACGACCACCGCCTCGGCGCCAACGAAGCTCCCCCCGCGATCATCTCGGTGTACCTCGGC
>JBILLI010000301.1:0-8612 GCA_044376155.1 Polyangiales bacterium | reverse complement strand
CGCGACATGGGCCTGCTGCTTGAGGCGAGCGGCTGGGCCATGAACGTGCGCATGAAGGTCAGCGCCCGCGTCGCGCCGCTCTTCGCGTTCATCCCGGATCTCCCCAAGGACGCCGAGATCGACCGCCGCGACGTGCTCCCCGCGGTGCCCGGCGAGGGGCGGGTGCAGCGGTTGCTCACCCTGCTCGTGGTGGTGCTCCTCGCCGTGGTGGTCCTCTACGCGCTGCGGTTCCGCGGCATGATCCACTTCTAGCCGCGCGTGGGGCTCCCCCGAGGTGGGCGCGGCGTGATACACCGCTGCGCCCGCAATCTCGCAGAGGTGCCTCGATGGCAGCGATCTACACCGTGATCATGGCCGGCGGCTCGGGGACGCGCTTCTGGCCCGCGTCGCGCAAGGCCCGTCCCAAGCAGCTCCTGGCGCTCGGCGCCGACGGCGATACCCCCCTGTTGACCGCCACCGCCCAACGGGTCGCGACGCTCTCGCCCCCCGAGAACACCCTGGTGGTCACCCGGGCCGACCTCGCCGAGGCCACGCGCGCCGCGGTGCCCGCGCTCCCCGCGGAGAACGTGCTGCTGGAGCCTCAGGGTCGCAACACCGCGCCCTGCGTCGCCTGGGCCACCGCCACGGTGCGCCGCCGTGATCCGCGCGCGGTGATGGTGGTGCTCGCGGCCGACGCGTACATCACCGACGAGGCCGCGTTCGTCGCCGCGCTGCGCACCGCCGCCGCGGCGGCCGAGGGCGGTGCCATCGTGACCCTGGGCATTCGCCCGAACCGCGCCGAGACGGGCTACGGGTACCTCCACGTCGGCGACGCACCCGACGGCGTTCCCGATGGGGTGAGGCGCGTGCGGGCCTTCGTCGAGAAGCCCGATGCCGCCCGCGCCGAGGCCTACCTCCACGGCGGCGAGCACCTCTGGAACGCCGGGATCTTCGTGTTCCGCGCCGACGTGATGGACGCCGCCGTGCGCGCGCACCTCCCTTCCGTCGCCGAGGCCATGCGCGAGTTCGACCGCGCGGCCGAGGCGGGCGTCGAGGCCGAGGCGGTCCGCCTGCGATACCCCGCGCTCCCGAGCATCTCCGTGGACTACGGCGTGATGGAGAAGGTCTCCGAGGTCATGGTGGTCCCCGTCGATTGCGGGTGGAGCGACGTCGGGAGCTGGCAGGCGTCGTGGGAGCTCGGCGAGAAGGACGCGAACGGCAACGTCGTGCGCGCCGACGCGGTGCTCTGCGACGCGCAGGGCAACGTGGTGAGCGCGCCCGCGGGCAAGGTCGTGGCGCTGGTGGGGGTGAGCGACCTCGTGGTGGTCGACACGCCCGACGCACTCCTGGTGGTCCCGCGTGATCGCGCGCAGGACGTGAAGAAGGCCGTCGACGCGCTCACCGCCGCGGGGCGGAGCGAGGTGCTGTGATGAACCCCCAGATCTTTCGTGAGTACGACATCCGCGGCAACGCCGACCGCGACCTCTCCGACGACGTCGCGCGCGACCTCGGCCGCGCCCTCGGCACCGTCATGGCCGAGCGCGGGCTCCGCCGCATCATGGTGGGCCGTGACTGCCGCCTCTCTTCCCGTCGGCTGCGCAACGCGCTGGTCGAGGGCCTCGTGGAGACCGGCCGCCACGTCGTGAAGATCGAGGTCGGCCCCACGCCCCTGCTCTACTTCGCCGTGAATCACCTCGACGCTGACGGCGGCATCATGGTCACCGGCAGCCACAACCCCCCCGAAGACAACGGCTTCAAGATGCTCCTCGGCAAGGGGACCATCCACGGCGACGACATCCGCGCGCTCCGCGAGCGCATCGAGGCCCGCAACTTCGTGACCCTCCCGGGCGGCCACGTCGAGCGCGCCGAGGTGGGCCCCCGCTACGTCGCCTGGATGACCGGGAACATCTCCCTCGCGCGCACCGACGTGAAGTTCGTGCTCGACGCGGGCAACGGCGCCGGTGGCCCCCTCGCGCTCGCCACCATGCGCGCCCTTGGGCTCAACCCCGACCCGTTGTTCTGCGACATGGACGGGCGCTTTCCGAATCACCACCCCGACCCCACCCTCCCTGAAAACGTCGCCGCGCTCGTGGCGCGCGTGCGCGAGACCGGCGCCGAGGTGGGCATCGCCTTCGACGGCGACGCCGACCGCATCGGCGCGGTCGACCCCTCGGGCGAGATCATCTGGGGCGACAAGCTCCTCGTGGCCTTCGCCCGGTCGGTGCTCGCGCGGCACCCCGGCGCCGCGGTGCTCGGCGAGGTGAAGTGCTCGCAGACCCTCTACGACGACATCGCCGCCCACGGCGGCCGCCCCATCATGTGGAAGACGGGGCACTCGCTGATCAAGGCGAAGATGAAAGAGGAGCACGCGCTCCTCGCCGGGGAGATGTCGGGGCACATCTTCTTCGCCGACCGCTACTTCGGCTTCGACGACGCCATCTATGCCGCCCTGCGCATGTTGGAGATCGTCGCCGCCTCGCCCCTCTCGCTCACCGAAATGCTCTCCGACCTCCCGCCGACCTTCGTCACGCCCGAGATTCGCGTGCCGTGCCCGGACGAGGTGAAGTTCGAGGTCGTCGAGGCCGTGCTCGCCCACTACCGCCCCACCCACCCCGTCGCCGATGTCGATGGCGCCCGGGTCAACTTCGGCGACGGCTGGGGACTCGTGCGCGCCTCGAACACCCAGGCGGTGCTCGTGCTGCGCTTTGAAGCCACCACCGAGGCGCGCCGGGATGCGCTCCGCGCCGAGGTCGAGGCCCTCGTGGCCACGGCCCGCGCCCGCCTCTCCTGACCCCACCGCGGGGTTGTTCAACGATTGCCTAAGGTTTGTTTCGCCAGTTGACGATCTTTCGTGCGGCTCAACGCATCCTATGCCTGATGGTGAGACGGAGGCATGACCCCCGTCCCCGTCGCCCTGCGAAGACCCGATCGCCTGGAGGACGACTTATGGAAACCCCCAACAACACCACGCCGAAGGCTTCGGCGCAGTACACCTCGACCGACAGCACCGCCACGGCCCCGCGCAAGAAGCAGCGTCGTGGCTTTGCGGCGATGGACCCCGCCAAGCAGCGCGAAATCGCGAGCAAGGGTGGACGGGCGTCCCACGAGAAGGGCACCGGACACGAGTGGAGCTCCGAGAGCGCCCGCGCCGCAGGTCGCAAGGGTGGCCTCGCCTCCCACGGCGGTCGAGGCAAGGACTTCGAGCCCGCGCCGGCCGCTGCCAGCCAGTCTGCCGCCTGAGGATCAGCGCGCGGTTGGGTCGTGCCCGATCCGCGCCGCCCCCGCCCCGCCGAGCGCCGACATCACTTCTCGCCTCGACCCTCGCTGCAGAAACGCTTCCAACGTCTGCGACTCCATCGGGCGGCTCGGCCATCGGCCTCGGAGCTTCGTCACCCGCGCCGCCGCGGCGATCAGGTGGGCGCGGGTCTCAGACGACGCCATGGCTGCGCGGGCGAGGGCCGCGACGCATCCCTGGTGCGCGTCTTCGTCGTCGTCGCAGGCGAGCAGAAGGTCACACCCGGCGTTCACCGCGAGCACCGCGGCCTCGTCGAGCGGCCAGCGCGCGCTTACGGCCTTCATCCGCAGGTCGTCGGAGACCACCACAAGGTCGTCCCGCTCGCGCGCGAACTGTTCTCGAAGCATCGCGCGCAGCACCCGGGGCGAGAGGGTCGCCGGCATCGAGGGGTCGAAGGCCTCGTAGCGAACGTGGGCGGTCATCACGGTCGCGACACCCGCGTCGATGGCGTGCTTGAAGGGCGGGAGCTCGACCTGGTTCAGCCGCCACGCGTCGTGGCGCACCACCGGGAGCTCCAGGTGGCTGTCGGCCTCGGTGTCGCCGTGTCCCGGAAAGTGCTTCGCGCAGGCCGCCACGCCGGCGGACTGGAGCCCTCGCAGAAAGGCCACCCCGTGGGTTCGCACCAGGGTCTCGGTGCGGCCGAAGGCGCGGTCGCCGATGACGGGGTTCGCGGGGTTGCTGTCGACGTCGAAGACCGGCGCAAAGTTGAGGTTGATCCCGAGGGCCGCGAGGTCTTCGCCGAGGGTCTGACCGAGGCGGAGGGTGAGGTCGGGGTCGTCGAGGTCACCGACGGCCCGCATCGCCGGGAGCTGCAGCACACCGTCACGCAGCCGGGCGACCCGGCCGCCCTCCTGGTCGATGGCGAGGATCGGCGACGCGGCCGTCTCGGCCCCAAGGCTCGCGCAGAGGTCACGCACCTGGGACGCGCTGCGGACGTTTCGACGAAAGAGCACGACGCCCGCGCAGGCGCCCGCGCGCAGCCGTTGGAGCAGGGAGGGCGTCGGCGATTCCCCCGCGAAACCCACCACGAGGACCGACCCCGCGAGGCGCTCGGCCTCCACGACGGACAGGGCGTTCATGGCCCGAATCTCTACGCCGGGCGTCGGCGTGTTGCCAGGAAGGGGGGAGGGTTCCTATACTTCACGGGTGATGCTGCGTTGGATGGCGCCGATGCTGGTGTGTGGTCTCGCGGCGGCGTGCACGGGCACGGCGTACGACGGCGTGACCGATGCCGAGGGGCCGTCGCGCACCGAGGCCCTGCTCCTCGTCGAGGGGGGCCAGGCCCCCGAGGTCAGCGCCGTGCAGGTCGGCGCGCGCTTCTTCACCGTGACGGGCTTCTCTGACGATGCCCTGCCGGAGCTCGTGGGCACGCCGCGGCTCCCCCGTCAGAACGCCTGCGAAGAGCGCACCCTTCCCGGACACGTGAGCGGTGGCGAGGTGCGCCTGCTCGACGTCGGCGCCGTCGATGTGCGCGCGGGCTTCGTCGACTCCCGCATGTCCCCGCGGCGCTTCCCCGACCTCTGGAACGTGGTCTCGGGCGTGCTCTACGGGATGGAGGGCAACTTCGCCGCAGGCACCTGGCGCTTCGCGGCGCCGGGCTCGGCGTCGAGCGGCATCGGGGCCTTCGAGGTGAGCGCCGACGCCCCCGAGGCCATTCGTGACGTGATGCTGAACGACCGCCCGACGGGGCTCGGTCCGGGCGCCACGTTGAACCTCCCGCGCAGCGGCCCCCTCGCGCTGCGCTGGTCGCGGGGCACCGCGCCCGAAGACCGCGTCGCCATCTCCTTCGAGGGCGCCACAACGATCGTGTGCGGCGCTCGCGACGAGGGCGCGCTCGACATCGACACGTCGTGGATGGACCGCATTCGCGAGATCGCCCGGGGCGACGCGCAGGTCGCCGTGCGCCGCGTGCGGGTCCGCGCGTTCTCGGTCCCCGGCGCCGACCGCGCGCGCCTGGTCTTCGACATCGGCACCCGCGCCCGCCTCGCGTTGGAGTAGCCGCGCCTCGAAGTGGCGAGCGCCGCGCGGCTGTGCGATCCCACGGCGGCGATGCACATTCATCTCATCGGCGTGGCGGGCACCGGCATGGGCGCCTTCGCGGGGCTCCTGCGGGCAGCAGGGCACAGGGTCACGGGCAGCGACACGGCGTTCTATCCCCCGATGGGCGACGCGCTCCAACGCTATGGCGTCGAGACCCTGCAGGGCTGGGACCCCGCACACCTCGACCCCGCGCCCGACCTCGTGGTGGTCGGCAATGTGTGCCGCCGCGACAACCCCGAGGCGAGCGCGGCCATCGCCCGGGGCTTGAACGTGCGCTCCTTCCCCAAGGCTCTCGGCGAGCTCTTCCTCGCCAGTCGCCGGTCGCTGGTCGTTGCGGGCACCCATGGCAAGACCACCACCACCGCGCTCACCGCGTGGCTGCTCTCGGCCGCGGGGCTCGACCCGTCGTTCCTGGTGGGCGGCATCGCGCGCAACTTCGAGACGAGCTTCGCCCTCGGCCGCGGCGGCGCCTTCGTCGTCGAGGGCGACGAGTACGACTCGGCCTTCTTCGAGAAGATCCCGAAGTTCTGGTCCTACCGACCGTGGGGCGCGGTGCTCACCTCCATCGAGCACGACCACATCGACATCTACCCCGACCCCGACGCCTACCGCGCGGCCTTCGTGGGCTTCGCCTCACGCCTCGCGCCCGACGGGGTGCTCGTGGCCAACCACGCCGACCCCGAGGTGATGGCCGTCGCCGCCCGCGCCTCGTGCCGGGTGGTGACCTACGGGCTGAGCACCGACGCGATCTCCGACCATTCGCCGCCCACGTGGATGGCCGCGCCCATCGCGCCCGCCAACGGGCTCCAGCCCTTCGAGCTCTTCATCGGCGGGAGCTTCGCGGGGCGCTTCTTCTCCCCGCTCATGGGGGCGCACAACCTCCGCAACGCGTTGGGCGCCATCGCGCTCCTCGCCGAGGGCATGGACGTGCCCGTGGCCGCCCTGACCCGCCACCTGCGGGACTTTCAGGGCGTGAAGCGCCGCCAGGAGCTCGTCGCCACGGCCGACGGCGTGCGGATCTACGACGACTTCGCGCACCACCCCACGGCGGTCCACGAGACGCTGCGGGCGATGCGCGGGCACCACCCCGGCGCGAGGATCATCTCGATCTTCGAGCCCCGCAGCGCCACCGCGTGCCGCAATCTTCACCAGCGCGAGTACGTCGACGCCTTCGCCGCGGCCGACGTGGCGATCCTCGCGCCGGTGGGTCGCGCGGAGATCCCCGACGCCGAGCGGTTGGACGTGCCGCGCATCGTGGAGGAGATCCGCGCGCACGGAGGAGACGCCCGCACCGTGAGCCCAGGCACGGGCTCGGTGGATCAGATCGTCGCCATGGTGGCCGCCGAGGCGCGCCCCGGGGACGTGGTCGCCGTGCTGAGCAACGGCGCCTTCGGCGGCATCTACGACAAGCTGAAGCGCGCGCTCACCGACCGGGCGGCGGGATCGATCCCTTCGGCTCCAGGTAGGTCGTAGGGAAGCTCTCCCAGAACCCCAGCAACGCGTCGTTGAGCACCGGATCACCGCCCGCGCTGCCGGTGGTGCCGATGAGCGACGGCCAGTCGCGGCGGAGTAGCCGGAGCTCCCGCGAGACCTCGATCGCGCCGGCCCACCCCTGGTCCACCAGCCACGCGTTCCACCACGCGCCTGCGGTGAGCAGGGCGACGCTCGAGGCGGCGTGCTCGCCGTCGCTCGCGTAGCGCAGCAGCGCGTTCGCGGGCAGAAGCAACGCGCGCAGGGAGGGGCGGCGCAGCGACGCCACGTGCAGCATCAGCGCGTCGGCGAGGCACATGCGCGCGAGCACGCGCCGACCCACGGGCCAAGGGACCTGCGACGAGAGCCACCGCGCGAAGCGATGGCTGTAGAGCACCACCGCGTCGCTCACGGTCTCGTCGTCGTCGCTCTCCAGCGCAGACTCCGCGGGCGCGTCGTCGACCCCGACGGCCTGCCGAAGGATGCGTCCGAGCCAGTCGAGGTCGACAGGGATGTAGCGCCCGACGCTGGCGACCAGCGCGTCGGCGTCGTCGACCACCGAGGGAGTGGCGCGCACCGTCTCGGCGATCTCAAGGTCGGCCAGCAGAAAGCCCACGTCATCCACGGAGGCCTCGGCGTCGTCGGCCTCAGAGAGCGTCGCCTGGTCCTCTTCGCTCGTGTCGTCGCTGTCGCCCTGCGCGTCGAGGATGTCGGCGCGGGCAGACTGCACCGACTCCTGCAACGCCTCGAGCACACCCGGAAGCGTCGCGCGCAGCAGCGCGGTCTCGTCGCGAAACGCGAGCAGCTCGATGAACCCGAGCCCGTCGGGGTCGAGCACCACGTCGCGGGCAACGGCCTCGAAGCGACCGGAGATGTCCTCGCCGCGAAGGTGGGCGTTCTCCAGCGCGATGAGCTCGTAGTAGCCGCCGTCGATGTCCATGCAGTCGGCGCGGCGCTGGCGCACGAGGTCCAGCAGGGGGTCGAGCGCCGTGGTGCGACCGGCCTCGCGCAGCGCGGGGTTGAGCTCGTTCACCGCGTCGAGGATCCACTCCGACGAGGCCGGCTCCGCGCCGTCGATGGCGTCGCGCAGCAGCGCCAGACGCGCCTCGAGGTCGGCGCTGGACCACGCGAGGGTGAAGCGCCGATCGATGGCCGTGGTGAGGTCTTCGGTCTCGGGCTCGACCTTGCGGATCTTCACGCCCGCGGGCGGGCCCGCGGTCGCGATCTCCTTGCGTGTCTCGGCGATGGCGCGAGAGCGCTCCAGGGCCGCCGCCTCGTCGCTCGCGAGGTGGCACTTCTTGTACTTCTTGCCGCTGCCGCACCAGCAGGCGTCGTTTCGTCCAGGCTTCGCCGACATGTCCCCGCGACGCTAGACCAGCACCCCTGCGCGGGTCACGCCCGACGACAAAAATCGCCCGACAGGATCAGGGCAGGGGGACCACGTCCTCGACCGGGATCGTGAACCTCCCCGCCGGCGTCTGCAGCACGCGAATCTCGCCCACGCGTCCCACGAGGCGCCCCTCGACCGCATCGAGGCCCAGGCCCGCGAGGGCCGTGCCGTCGATGGAGGTCACCGCGACCCCGGTGGTGAGCCCGAGGCTCGCCGCGGCGGTGCCCTCGAGCACGGCCTGCACCCGCCACGCGCCGCCCGTTCGCGCGAGCAGCACGCCCGCCCGCACCCATCGATCGCGCACGTGGCGGGTATCACGGTAGGCGTGCAGGGAGAGTCGGCCCGCGGGGTACGCGATGGTCAAAAGGTGACCGCGAAGAAGGTCCGCGCCGAGGAGCCCATCGACGGGCGCGCCCACCTCGGCGGCGATGCTCGCGA
>JBILLI010000299.1:0-8646 GCA_044376155.1 Polyangiales bacterium | reverse complement strand
CGTCTGCTCCCTGCGCTGCTCGCGCTGTGTCTGTTCCCGGCGGTGACCCTCGCGCAGCCGCACCCGGTGGAGGGCGACGACGAGCCCCGCGACGCCACCGCGCCCGCGCCGATGCGGGTGGTGCCGCTGGTGGAGGGGAATTCCCCCGTGGCCACGGGGCGCGACGTGCGCGTGAGCGCCGAGGAGGTCTACGCGTGGCTGCGCGACAGCGATCCGGTGTCGCAGCGGCGGTACGCGAGCGACCCCGCGGTGCTCAACGAGGTGCTCGACCGGCTGGTGGCGGACCGACTGCTCGCGCGCGAGGCGGTGCGGCAGCGCCTCGACCGCGACCCCATCGTGCGCGCGGCCCTGGAGCGCGCGCTGGTCTCGCGGCTGCGCGCGACGGTGATCAACCCCCGCGGGGGGGACGTCACCGCGGTCACCGACGCGGAGACCCGCGCGTGGTTCGCCGCGCACCCCGACCGCTTTCACATCCCCGAGCGCCGACGCATCCGCGTGGTGTTCACACCGGACCGCGCGGTCGCCAACGAGGTGCTGCGCCTCGCGCTGCTTCGCCGACGCGGGCGCGTGGTGAATGAGTTCCGTCGGCTCGCGGCGACGCGCAACACCGACCCCGAGCTGGTGGGGGCGCGGGGGGAGGTCCGTGATGTGTTGCCGCCGCGGGAGCCCAACGGCGAGGAGGTCGCGCTCGCGGTGCGACAGGCGGTGTACGAGCTGCGCGAAGAGGGCGCGGTGGCGCCGCGGGTGATCCCCGGGGCGTGGCGCGGCGCGCAGGGGTTCTTCGTGGTGCGCTACGTCGACCGGCGCGCGCCCATCGAGCGGAGCTACGCGGAGTCGGCCGAGTGGATCCGCCATCGCATCGTGCTGGAGCGCCGCGTGGCGGCGGAGCGCGAGGAGGTCGCGCGGCTGGAGCGCGCGGCCGAGGTGCGCCGCGTGCCGCTCACGGGCGTGGTGCGGCTGGAGCCCGACGCGCCCACCGACGCCGGCGCTCCGCGGTGAACGGGGCGTCGGTGACTCACCCGAGCGCTCGGCCCGCATGAAGCCGCTCGCAGAGGATGCGCGCCGCGAGGTGGTGCTGGTGTTCGTGCGGGCGCCGGTCCGCGGCGCGGTGAAGACCCGCCTCGCGGCGACGGTGGGTGATGACGTCGCACTGGCGGTGTACCGCTGGCTCGCGGAGCGCACCCTCCGCGCGCTCGGGGCGCCCGCGCGCACGTGGACGCTGCGGGCCCTGGTCGCAGGGGAGGTCGAGGCTTTGGGCGGGTGGCGCTCGCTCGTGGACGAGGTCCGTTGCCAGTGCGAGGGCGACCTCGGCGCGCGCATGGGCGCGGCGATGGGGGACGCGCTGCGAGAGGGCTTCGCGCGCGTGGTGATCGTCGGCACAGACTGTCCGACCCTCGACGCCGCGACCGTTCGGGCGGCGTTGCAGGCGCTGCGCGAGGTCCCTGCGGTGATCGGTCCGGCCCTCGACGGCGGGTACTACCTCCTCGGCGGGAGCGCGCCGCTGCCGGTGTTCGAGGGCGTGCCCTGGAGCACCGCGGTCGTCGCCGACGAGACCCGCGCGCGCCTCGCGCGGGCCGGCCTCCCGTGGCGCGAGCTCTCCGTCGAACCCGACATCGACCGCGCGGAGGACCTCGCCCACCTCGCGGCGCGCGGA
Organism: Polyangiales bacterium; assembly: GCA_044376155.1. Classification (GTDB taxonomy): domain Bacteria; phylum Myxococcota_A; class Polyangia; order Polyangiales; genus JAWKRB01. The sequence continues at coordinate 6,992 of JBILLI010000299.1, read as the reverse complement.
GACTGCCCCGACTGGATCCGCGCGCTGGCCGCCGGCGGCGCCTGAGCGCGCTACCCCACGCGCACGTGCAGCGCCTCGCCCGAGGCCTCCAGCGCGCCGGAGCGCAGCGCGTCGAGGGCGATCTCGGCCTCTTGCAGAAGGATCTTCGCGTCGCCGCTGGCCCCGCACGACCCGCACGCCGCCATCGCCGACTGCGACTGCGACTGACGCTCCATGGCGAGGCGCAGGTCGCCCGCGTAGGCCGCGGCGAGCACGCCGAGGGCCGCGGTCTCGCCGCAGCCGCCGTCGAGGCGCGCGGCCCGTCGCGCGAGGGCCTCGAGCACGTCGTGGTGACCGCTGCGCGCGGCCATGATGGCCAGGGCCACCACGCCGTGCTTGCTGCGCAGGTCGTCGGGGGTCACCCGCTCCAGCAGGTCGCCGACGCGCGCGGGCAGGTCGCTGCCCTGCTCCGGGAGGCCGAACACCGACCAGAGCGCCTCGACCTCGGCGTCGGGGCCCTGCGCGCGGGCCTCCTCGGCCTGCGCATACCGCGCGTTGATTCGCGCCATCCAGGCGCAGAGGAGCACCACCGCCGCGACGACCACGTACCCGAGTGACATCGCCTCCTTCGGTACTACGTCTGCGCCGCCCGGTCACGAGGCCTCGTCGGCCTTGACGGCACCGCCCGGGTGCGATGCAATCCCGCGGTTTTCTTCGAGACATTTCGGCGCGTCGTGAGGTCCCTGGGGTCACGCCGCGCCCTTCGCCAGGACCGAACCCCTGAGAACCCGAGGACCGCATTGGGTCTGCCTGACAGCCTCGTCTCCCTGATGGAAGACGGCGTCATCGACACCGTCGAGCGCCGGCTGATGAGCGGCAAGGAGGCGGCGGTGTACGTCGTCACCCGCGGAGAGGAGCGCCTCGCCGCGAAGGTCTACAAGGCCGCGGAGCGCCGCACCTTCAAGGCCACCGCGAGCTACACCGAGGGCCGGGTGCAGACGCGCAACACGCGCGACCGCCGGGCCATGAGCAAGCGGTCGAGCTACGGCCGCGAGCTCGCCGAGGAGAACTGGCGCGACATGGAGTTTCGCGCGCTCTACAACGCGTCCAGCGCCGGGGTGCGGGTGCCGAAGCCCGTGCTGCTCTACGGCGACGTGCTGCTCATGGAACTCCTCGTGGACGAGACCGGCGAGCCCGCCGCGCGCCTCGCCGACACGGAGCTCGCCGCGACCGACGCCGAGCCGATGTTCCGCGAGGTGTTCCGGCAGGTGCGCCTGCTGCTCGCGTCGGGGCGGGTGCACGGGGACCTCTCGGCCTTCAATGTCCTTCTGCCGCAGGGAGGTCCGACGATCATCGACCTCCCCCAGGTGGTCGACGCCGCGGGGAACAACCTCGCGCGGGAGATCCTGCGCCGCGACCTCGAGAACGTGGTCACGCACCTCGCGACCTACGACGCGCGCCTGCTGCGCTTTCGCCACTGCGGCGACGCCCTCTGGCGCCACTACCAGATGGGCACCCTCGACGATGGCGTGGTGCCCGAGGAGGGCTCGGTGCGCGGCGATCGCAACCGCCCCGGCCGCCGCGAGCAGCTCGCGGAGCGCGGCCGCATGGGGCGCGCCGACGGCGAGAACCGCCCGCAGCCGCAGCGCCCGCAGGGTCCCCAGGGCCCGCGCGGCCAGCGTGTGGGGCAGGGGCCCGCGCGCCCGACGCAGCACGAGCCGCGGCGCGATGGCGTGGGCGGTCGACAGGGCGCCGGCCCCTCGCCGCAGCCCCAGGGGCGACGTCACGACGGCCCTCCGCCGCCGCAGCAGGGGCGGCGTCACGACGGTCCTCCGCCGCCGCCGCAGGGACGACGTCACGACGGCCCTCCGCCGCCGCAGCAGGGACGACGTCACGACGGCCCTCCGCCCGCACCGCCGCCGCAGGGGCGACGTCACGACGGCCCTCCGCCTGCGCCGCCGCCGCAACAGGGGCGACGTCACGACGGTCCTCCGCCCGCGCCGCCGCGGCGCAACGGCCCGGACTACCCCCCGGTGCAGATCGACCTCTCCCGCCGCGACGGGCGTCGCCCGCGCTGAGCGCGGTCTCTCAACGCGCGTCGGCCGCGGCGTCTCCGCACGGGATGATCAGCGTCGGCGCGTTGGTGTCGCACCGCAACCCGATGCACGGGATCAGCGCGCCGCAGAAGAGCCGGTTGCAGTCGACGTAGGTGAGGCACTCGCCCACGGCCGTCCCCGCGTCGGGGTAGCGCCCGTCGGGGCACGCGCGAAAGACCCGGTCGTCGCTGCACGCACCGGCCACGCAGAGCCGCAGCGTGCCGCAGGTCGCGCCGCCGTTGCACTGCGACTCCGACACGCACGACGTGCCCCCGTCGCGCGCGGCTTCGGGCGCGGCCACGCAGCCGCCCAGGCACCACAGCACCGCCGCGGCCCACACGGACCGACGGCGTAGCAGACGAGGGGGCGCGCGCAGCATCGCGCCGAACGATACTGCGCGGGGCCGCCGCTCGCTACGCGATACGGGTCCGGCGCCCCCGCGCGCGGCCGAACTGCGGTAGACCCCCCGCCATGCACGTCGTCGTCACCGGCGCGAACCGCGGCATCGGCCTGGAGTTCGTGCGTCAGTACCTCTCCCGCGGCGATCGCGTCACCGCGGGCTGTCGCGACCCCGAAGCCGCCGCGGCGCTGCGCGCGCTGGCCTGCGAGCGCCTCGCGGTGCACCCCTGCGACGTCGCCGACGACGCGAGCGTCGAGGGCTTCGCGCGCGCCATGGGCGACGCGACCGTCGACCTGCTGATCAACAACGCCGGCGTCGGCGGCGAGTGGACCTCCCTCGACGCCCTCTCCACCGCTTCGGCGCTGCACACCTACTCGGTCAACGCCCTCGGCCCCCTGCGCGTGACCCGGGCCCTGCTCCCGCAGCTCCTGCGCGGTCCGTCCCGGCGGGTGGTGCACGTCTCGTCGGGCATGGGGTCCATCGGCGACAACACCAGCGGCGGCGCCTACGCGTACCGCATGTCGAAGGCCGCGCTGAACATGGCCTCGCGCTCCCTCGCGGTGGACCTCCGCGACCAGGGGGTGACCTCGGTGGTGATCAACCCGGGCTGGGTGCAGACCGACATGGGCGGCGCGGGCGCCCCCGTGCGCGTCGAAGACTCCGTGGCCGCGATGATCACCCGCTTCGATCACCTCACGCTCGCCGACAGCGGGCGATTCCTCGACTGGAAGCGCCTCGAGGGCTTCGTCTGGTAGCACCGGGGCCACGCGGCGCTCTGGGCTATGCTCGGCGCGAGCGATGCGCGTGTTGACGACCACCCTCGCCGCCGCGCTGACGGCCTGCGACGTGCCCGACCTCGTGTTGGTCGCGCGCGACGTGCCCGAGGTCGGCGCCGATCACCCTGCCACCACGGCGTTCGACGCGGGCGGCGCGGTGACCGACGCGGCGCTCACGGCGCCGACGCCGAGCTGCCCCGACCCGACCGAGACCGGGTGCGAGCGCGTGCGGGTGACGGGCGGCGCGTTCACCCAGGGTGCCGAGGACCTGCCGACGTCGCGTCCGGTGCGCGCCGACGTGCGGGTGTCGGGCTTCACCCTCGACGCGTACGAGGTCACCGTGGCCCGCGCCCGGCGCTTTCGCGACGACCTCCCGCGCTGGCTCGCCGCGCTGCCCGCGCGCGGAGAGGTGCGCGTGAACTACCCCGACGGGTCTTTCGTGACCGTCTCGACGCGCGAGGTCGATGGGGTCGAATTCCAGAGCGATGTCGAGGGGATCGGGATCAACCGACTCGACGATCCGGCGCCCACGCTCGCCGCCCATCCGGTGAACGGCGTGAGCTGGACCGCGGCCCAGCTCTTCTGCGCGTGGGACGGCGGGCGCCTGCCCACCGAGGCCGAGTGGGAGTACGCCGCGCGGGCGTGGCGCGCCGACACCGCCGCGGGCAGGAGCTACCCGTGGGGCGAGAGCGCCCCGGCGCGGCGCTGCAACCTCGCCCACTGGATGATCGCCGTGTTCACCCCGAACGGGCTCTGCGCGGGCACCGACGGGCGCGCGTCGCGCCGCGTGGGCAGCCTCGCGCTCGGGCAGGTCTTCGGCATCCACGACCTCGCGGGCAACGCCGCCGAGTGGACCGCGGACCACTTCGGACCCTACGCCTCCCCCTGCGTCGGCCGCGGCGACGTCGACCCGCGCTGCGCCGACCCCACCCTCCCTGAGCGCGCCGTGCGCGGAGGCTCCGCGCGCACCCCCGCTGCGGCTCCGCAAGAGCTTCGCGGCGCATGGCGCAGCGGGCGCGCGCCCGCCCGACGAGACAACGACGTGGGGTTTCGTTGCGCGCGCTGACCCCCGCCCGCGCCGCGCGGCTCCTCGTCGCCGTCGCGCTGTGTGTCGGGCGGCTCGCGGCCGCGCAGCCCGACCCCGCGCGGGCGATGCTGCGCCAGGGCATCGCCGACCGCCGGGCGCACCGCGACGAAGACGCCCTCGCGGCCTTCACCCGTGCCTACGCGCTCGCGCCCGACGACGCCACGCTCGCGCAGGTGGGACTCGCCGAGCAGGCCCTGGGCCGCTGGGTCGAGGCCGAGCGACACCTGTCCGACGCGCTCGCGGGGGACCACCCCTGGGTGCGACGTCACGCTGCGACGCTGCGTGCGGCGCTGTCGCTGGTGCGCGCGCAGCTCGGGTCGCTGCGGCTCGAGGGCTCGCCCGAGGGCGCGGCGGTGCGAATCGATGGCGACCCCGCGGGGGCGCTCCCCTCTCCGGCGCTGCGCGTGCGCGCCGGGACCGTGGTGGTGCGCGTCGAGGCGCCGGGGCATCACCCCATCGAGCGGCGCGTCTCCGTCGAGGCAGGCGCGAGCGTGCGCGAGGAGTTCCGTCTCGTCGCCGTCGCGCCCGCGCCGCCGCCCGCGCCCGCACCGCCCGTGCTCGCGCCGCCACCACCCGTGCTCGCGCCACCCCCGCCCGTGCTCGCGCCACCCCCGCCCGTGCTCGCGCGGACGCGTCCGTGGGCGGGCCTTGCGGTGCTCGGCGTCGGCGTGGCCTCGCTCGCGACCGGCGCCACGCTCGCCGTGCTCAGCGCGGCCGCGGCGCCGAAGACCTGCAGGCCCGCGCGTCGCTGCTGCGGGACCTCTCCGTGGCGGGCTTCGCGGTCGGGGGCGCGGCGGTCATCGCGGGCTTCGTGTGGTGGTGGCTCGGCGGCGCGTCTGCACGCCCGGTGACGTTGCGCCCGCGGCCCGGCGGCGCGACCCTGGGGTGGAGCTTCTGATGTCGTCGCGCACCATCACCCTCGACGACACCGGGATGGCCCCGGCGGGGCAGTGGACGCTCACCGTGCTCGACCACGGAGACGCGTCGCAGCGCGGGCGCCGCGTGGTCGTTCCGGTGGGCGAGTCTCTGTGCCTCGGTCGCGACCGCTCCGAGGGGTTCACCGCGCTCGATGACCCGAGCGTGTCGCGGCGGCACGTGCGCCTCGAGGCCACCGACGACGCGCTGGCCGTGACCGACCTCGGGAGCAGCAACGGGACCTTTCACCTCGGCGCGAGGGTCTCCGCGACGCGGGTGCGGAGCGGCGAGGTGCTCCGGCTCGGGGGCGTCACCCTCGTCGCCCGGCGGACCGACGCGACGCTCCCCGACGTGGCGGGCTTCGGGGTGCCCGCGCGCAGCCCGGCGATGGCGCGGGCCGTGGCGCAGATCCTTGACGTCGCCGCGCGCGGGCGGGCGTTGCTGCTGCGAGGCCCCACCCACGCGGGCGTCGACGCCGTCGCGGGGGCGCTGTTGAGGGAGGCCGCGCCGATGCTGCTCGTGCCCGCGGCGGCGCCGATGGACCCAGCCGCGCGGGAGGACCTGCTCTCGCGCATGAACGCGCGCGTCGCGCTGGTGGGGCCCATGCCCCTGGCCGATGCGCGCTGGCAAGACGACCTCCTCGCCGCGCTCGGGCGCGCCTCGGGGGCGGGGGTGACGGTGCTGTGGTGGCCCGATCGGGACGATGCCGCCGACGACCTCGCGCGTGAGGCCCTCTCCCGCGCGCTGGGGGTGGTCCCCGTGGCGCTGCCGCCGCTCCGCGATCGCGCCGAGGACCTCGTCGCCCTGATCACCGAGCGCTGTGGGCGCACCCACCGCCCCGCCCCGAGGCTGCACCCGAGGCTCCTCGACGCGATGCTCGCCGCGCCGTGGCCCGACGACCTCGCCGACCTCGCGCGCTTCGTCGACGCCCACCTGCAACCGCCCGTCGACGGCGCCGCGCTGGCCCTCACGCCGGCGATGGAGGCCGCTCTCGGGACGCGTCGCGCGCCCGACCCCGCGCCGACGCCTCGCGCCGCGCTGCGCGTCGCCGCCGACGGGACATGGTTCGAGCCTGCGGAGAGCCCGCGGGTCTCGCTGGAGGGCCGCTTCGCCCTCGCCCGCGTGCTGTTCGCGCTGGTGGACGCGCGGCTGCTGCGCCCGGGGTGCGGGGTCGACGTGCACGACCTGCTCGCGCGCGCGTGGCCGGGGCAGCGTCCCGTGGGGGACTCCGGGCCGCACCGGGTGCACGTCGCGATCAGCACCCTGCGTCGTCTGGGCCTCGGTGATGTGCTGACGCGCGCCGAGCAGGGGTACCTCCTCGCGCCGACGCGCTGCGAAATCGTGCGCTGACCCCCGCTCGTCGTGGTCAGCCCGGCGGCTCCAGGATCGGCGCGTTGTTCACCCCGCGCGTCGCGGCAGGGTGCGCGCGTGACGGCGAGCGCGGTCGACGCGGCGCGCGTCGCGGCACCAACGCGGGCGCCGCGACCGGGGGCGGAGGGACCACGCGGGCCACCGCGGGGGGCGCGGGCGCGGGCGTCACGGCGACCGCGGCCACGGCGACGGCGCGGGGGGAGGGGCGGCGCGCCACGGAGAGCCCGACGGCGGCGGCCCCGACCAAGAGGCAGGCCGCGACGATCGCGAGGGTCAGGCGACGCGCCGGGCGCTGCGGCGCGATCGGCGCGGGGGGCGCGATTGGCGCAGGGGGGGCGATCGGCGCAGGGGGGGGCGCGATCGGCGCG
>JBILLI010000298.1:0-8650 GCA_044376155.1 Polyangiales bacterium | reverse complement strand
GCCGCAAGTCACCGACGGGGCGAAGCGACAGGAAGTGTCAGCCCCGCCTCAGCGAGGCTGGAGAAGACGACGCAGCGCGGGCGCGTCGGGCGCGTATCGCACCGCGTCGGCCTCGGCCACGAGCCGCCCCAGCGCGCGCGCGGTCACCGCGGCCTCACGCCGGTCGGCCTCGCTCAATTCCCCCAGCTCGGACCATCGCCGCGCCGCCGCCAGCGCCTCGGGGAAGCGCCCCAGCGACGCGCAGAGCGTGACCCGCGCGCGCAGCGTGGGCAGGCTCGCGTCTTCGCGCAGGAGGCTCAGCGCGGCCTCGCTCTCGCCCGCGGCGTGGAGGGCCCGCGCGACCTCGACCCGCGCCTCGGCGGCCCGCAGCGCGTAGCCCGGGACCGACCGCAAGAGCCCCCGCGCCTCGTCGCGACGGCCGCGCGCGTCGAGCAGACGCGCCGCGCCGAGCCACGCGTCCACCGCGCCGCGATCGACCTCCAACGCGCGGAGGTAGAGCGACTCGGCGCGCAGGGACTGTCCATTGCGCTCCTCGGCGCGCGCGCGGGTGAGCAGGTCTTCGGCGACGGCGTGGGAGAGGGCGTTGATATCCTGAGACTGCGCCGCCGCGGAGAAGCTGAAGAGCGACGCGGCGAGCGCGAGGAGGGCGACGCGCATAGGGCGAGAGGCTAGCACCGCGCGCGGCCACGGGCGGCGCGGCGGCGAAGCCCGAGGCACAGGATCCCCAGGGCCATCGCGCCGAAGCCCTCGCCCCGCCCCGCGCGCGGAGAGGCTGTCGCGCAGGCGCATCCACCTTCGCGCGCGGGGGCGGTGCAGGCGCGCTGGAGCGACGGCGGATGGATCGCGCAGACCCCCGCGAGGTCGTCGGCGCCGAGCGCCCGCCGCTGCTCGCCGCGGCCGGCGGCGTACCACATCACCGCGCTGCGCTCGGGCGAGTGGTCGAGGCCCACGACGTGTCCGAGCTCGTGCAGCAGGATCGTCGGCAGGTCGTTGCCCCGGGTGGGCGCGCCGGCGGTGAGCGTCTGCGTGAGGTTGATCTGCACGTCGGCGTCGCGGATCTCTCCGCTGGTCGCGCCGAAGGTGAGCGTGGTGATGGCCAACGCCGAGGGCGGCAGCCCCATCGCGGACCACGCGGAGACAAAGACCACGGCGTTCTGGTTGGCGCCGGTGGCGAGGTACTCCGCGGCCACCGGGGCGTCGGCGCCGACGGAGAGGCTCAGGGACCACGGCTGCCCGTCGCAGCGCGCGGCGCCCCAGGTGGCGACGGCGTCGCTGAGCAGCCCGCGCACCTGCGGGGCGGTCATGGCCGCGGGCACCGTCTGGGGGTTGAGGGTGAGCGCGACGCAGCGCAGCGGCCAGCGCAGCGGGCTGCCCTCGGCGACGCACGCCGTGGGATCGGGTTGCGTGACCGTGGTGGTGCGACACCAGGCGCGCGCGTCGCGAGGGACGATCAGGGAGAGGATGACGAGGGAAGGGAGAACGCCGCGCACGCGCCCGTCAGGGTCGCCGAAGGACGCCGCGCGTGTCCAGGGTGGGGCGCGCGGTCACTTCTCGGGGTTCAGCGTGGCGTCGAGCTCGCTGGAGGCCTTGAAGGTCACCTTCTTCTTCGCGGGGATCTCCAGGGGCTGACCCGTAGAGGGGTTGCGCCCGGTGCGGGCCTTGGTGGTCTTCACGTGAAAGGTCCCGACGCCCGCCACGGGCACCTTGCCGTCGCCGGTGTGCAGCGCCTTCTGGAGCGTGGTGAACACGCCCTCCAGGCTGCGCGCGGCCTGCTCCTTGGTGACGTTCATGGTGGCGGCGGCGAGGTCGATGAGGTCCTTCTGCTTCATGGGGAGTCTCCGTCTGTGTGGGCCGCGGCGGATCCGCGGCGGGTGAGGGCGATGACGTGCTCGCGCCGCGGCGCGTGCGCGAAGGCCCTCCGGCTCGTGTCGTCGTAGGCGCTGCGGGGCTGCGAGGCGGCGGCCACCACGCGCAGCCCGGCACGCGCGGCCGCGTGCGCGAGGTCTTCGTCGGCGCGGAGCACGTCTCGGCCCGCGGCGCCGTCGCCCAGCACCACCAGCGCGAGGGCGCCGTCGCGCAGCACCCGCGCGAGGGCTTCGCAGTGCGCCGCGAGGCCCTCGCGAAATCTCCGCGCGCCCTCTGCGGGGTCGCGAAAATTCCGGGCGGCGCCGAGCTCGCCCGCGCGCATGGCGCGGTCGTCGAGGCCCAGCCACACGTACCGTCGGGCGTGGTGGTCGGCGTAGTCGTAGGTGTTCGCGTAGGGCGGCGAGGTCACCACCCCGTCGACGCTGCGGTCGGGGACGGTCTCCAGCGCGGTCGCGTCGTCTTCGGCCACCGCGCGGGTCGCGCCGGGGGGAGCCCCCGCCTCGAGGGCGGCCAGGCACCGCTCCAACTCCTTGGATTTGTACGCGAATCGGTGCAGCGCGGCGCCGGGCGGGACGTGCTTCTCGACGCGCTCGCTCGACGAGTCGGCGCGCTGCAGCGAGAGCTTCACCAGCACCGACGAGAGCAGCATGCGCAGGGCGTCGCCGATGGGGCCGTGCTCCCGCCGCAGGGCCGCGCGCAGCGCCGCGAGCTCGCACAGCGTGTGCGGGAGGAACCATCGCTCCTCCCCCGCGGGCGCGTCGAAGCGGGCGCCGTCGCGCAGCGCGTCGCGGGCGCCGTCGGCGACGATGTACGCGCGCCGCACGAGCTCGCGGCGCGTGGCGACGTCGGTGCGCCAGGTCTTCACCTCGGCGAGGGCCACGGCGAGGGGAGAGAGGTCCCGGCCCTCGGCGTGGAGGCCCTGCGCGAGGGCCTCGACGAGCACGGTGCCCGAGCCGCAGAAGGGGTCGAGGAGCGTGGCGCCGGGCGGCAGCGCGAGGGCGCGCACGAGGGCGCGCGCGGTGTGCGGGTGCAGCCGCGCGGGGTAGGCGTGAAAGGGGTGCGTGAGCGTGGCGTCGTCTTCGCCCGCCCGCACGCGCAGGGCCTCGGCGAGGCGCGACGACACCGCGGGGTCACCCGTCTCGTGCACCGCGCCGCCGACCTGCACCAGCGCCCGTCGCGCGTGGGGATCGCGCAGCAGGGGGCGGCGCGCGCTGGCGGGGGGCGGCTCTCGGGACATCGCAGCGGTGGCGCACTAGCACCGCGAGGCCCGCGGTGGAAGGGCCTTCGCTGGCGGGGGACCGAAGGGCGTGGCATGGTCCGCGCCCCGTTTCGGGGAGAGGTTGCGCGAGCGGCGATGCAGTTCCTGGATGACGTCAAGCGACGGATGATGGCGGCGATGAAGGCCGGCGACGTGGTGCGCAAGGAGATCCTGCGCGTGGCGGTGGGCGAGATCACCACCAACGAGGCGCGCGGCACGGTGAAGACCGAGGACGACGAGCGGGCCATCGTGCGCAAGCTGATGAAGAGCAACGAGGAGACGCTCTCGCTCACCACCGACGAGGCGCAGAAGCAGGTGCTGATGCAGGAGATCGCGATCCTGCGCGAGCTGCTGCCGCAGAGCCTCGGGGTCGACGCCATCGTCGAGGCCCTGGCCCCCGTGCGCGACGCGCTGCGGGCCGAGGCCAACGACGGCAAGGCCACGGGCGCGGCGATGAAGCACCTGAAGTCCCTCGGCGCGCTGGTCGAGGGCAAGGACGTCTCCGAGGCCGTGCGCCGCGTGCGCGCCTGATTCTCTCCCGTGCCGCGCGGCTCAAGTACCTGGCGGCTGAAGCAACGCAGCGGTTTCGAAGCAGACGCGAGTGCAGCAAGGAAGTGCGACGAAGACGGGCCGCACGCCCGTCGAGGAGCGCTGACGCCGCTGCACGACGCGGATGCGAACGAAAGCCGCGCGTTGCTTCAGCCGCAAGGTACTACCTTGCGCGGCATGGACATCGACCGCATCGCGCCCACGCGACGCCCCGAGGGCAAACCCGCGCAACACCAGCGCTGGCTCGACCTGCTCTTTCTGCACTGGGCCGTGCCCGTGGAGGTGCTGCGCGCGCTGGTCCCGGCGTCGCTGGAGATCGACACCTTCGACGGCGTGGCCTACGTGGGCGTGGTGCCCTTCACCATGCGCGACGTGTACCCGCGGTGGGCCTTCCCCGTGCCGGGCATCTCGCACTTTCACGAGACCAACGTGCGCACCTACGTGCACCGCGCGGGGCGCGACCCGGGGGTGTGGTTCTTCTCCCTCGACGCGGCCAACGCCCTCGCCGTCTGGATCGCGCGGACCTTCTGGCACCTCCCCTACCACCACGCGACGATGTCCCTCTCCCGCAAGGAGAACGACATCACCTACGGCACCTCCCGACGCGGTGACCCCGGGGCGCGCTGCGCGGTGCGCTACCGCCCGCAGGGCTCCCCCCGCGCGGCCGAGCCCGGCACGCTGGAGCACTTCCTCGCCGAGCGCTACATCCTCTACGCGGGCCTCCCCGACGGCTCGATGCGCCTCGGGCGGGTGCACCACGCGCCGTACCCCCTGGAGCAGGTGGAGCTTCACGGCTGGGACGAGGGCCTCCTCGCCGCCGCGGGGATCCCCCGTGGGCCCGAGGCGCCGTCGGCCCTCTACGCCGCGGGGGTCAACGTCGAGGTGTTCGACCTGGAGCGCCTGCCGTAGCGCGCGGGGCCGTGCCCAGGGCGCGCGGAGATCTCGCCGTGACCGTGGAGCGACGGCCCGGTGCTGAACTGCACCGTGCTCAGCCACGTGAGGACGAAGCCCAGGAGGCCCAGGAGAAGGCCCGCGACGCTCAACGGTAAGGCGATGCCCGCGAGCCATCTTCCCCGCTCGGGCACGGGCTGCGACGGCACCTCACGCAGCACGCGCACGGCCCGGCGCACGCTCGCGACGACGAGCCCGATCGTGGCCAGCGAGGCGGCGAGGAGCGTCCAGGTCATCGCGACGCCGCCCGCGTTGAGCCTGGCGAACGCCAACATCCCGCCGATGGTGGCCCCGGGCACAAGCGCCACGGACCCCGCGGCGAGCGAGAAGGCGCGCAACGCACGGGGGTTCCATGGGGCATCGCGCGGTGGCGGGTGCGCCTCGCGGTAGGCGGTCTCAGGGGGATCGTTCACGCGGTCGCTCCCGTGGTGGCTCACGGGATCGTAGCGCGCGGTGGCGCCTCAGGGCGCCGGGAGCAGCGGCGCGGTGAAGCTACGGATCATCTCCCCGAGGGCCCGGCGCACCGAGCGGTCGAAGGCCGGTGAGGGCTCGCGACCGAGCGCGGCCATCCATCCCGGTCGCGCGACGACGTACCCGAGCGCCGCGCTGCCCGCGACCACCATGGCCTGCTCGATGCGCCGTCGCGTCTCGGCCCGGGGGTCGCCCAGGCGCTCGGCGATGGCGTCGGCCACGAGGCGCATCCCCTGCGCGTGCAGCGGAAAGGTCTCGCTCGCCGAAGGACGCTCGGCCGCCAGGGCCCAGAGCGTGAGCCGCACAAACGTGCGGTCGCTGAGCGCCTCGAAGAGGGCCTCGATGAGCTCGTCGGGGTCGACGAGGTCGGCCTTCGCGATGCGCGCCACGATCTGCGCGCGCACCGCCGCGCGGCGCCGCTCCAGCACGGCGTCGACCACCCCGACGTAGGTGCCGAAATAGTGCGACACCAGCGCGTGGCTCACGCCCGCCTCTCGGGCGATGTCGGCCAGGCCCACGGCCTCGGGCGGGCGATCGGTCAGCAGCCGCTCGGCCGCGTCGAGGATCTCTCCGCGCGCCTCTTCAGGCTCGCGACGTCGTCGGGGGGGCTTCATGTTGGCACCTTGACAATAACTCCGCGGGCTCTATTGTCACAACACCAATAACGCCCCCAGGGAGGCCTCGCCATGACGCAATCGATCCCCCGCGTGTCTTTCGGTGAACGGATCCGGCTCCGGCGGCAGGAGTCGCGCATCGACGTGCTGCTCTCGGTGCCGCGACGTCACGGGCCCATCGCGAGTCTGTCCCTGTGGGGCGGCCTGGTGCGGGCGAACCTCGTGACCGACCCCGCCCTCGCCCACGCGGTGCTCGTCGAGCACAACGACGCGTTCATGAAGGGCCCCGCGCTGAGCTATTTCATGAAGCCCATGCTGGGCAACGGGCTGCTGTCGAGCGAGGGAGCGTTCCACCACAAGCAGCGCCGCATGCTCGCGCCCTCGTTCATGCCCCGGCGCCTCGCGGACTACGCGACCACCATCGCCGCTCGCTCCGAGGCGTCTCAGGCTGCGCTGCGCGACGGCGCGGCGGTGGACGTCAACGCCCTGATGATGCGGCTGACCCTGGAGATCGTCGGCGCGACGCTCTTCGGCGCCGAGGTCGGCGCGGCCGCCGAGGAGGTGCACGACGCCCTCTCCGACGCGATGGAGCAGATGAGCCGCACCGTGCGCGCGGTGATCCCGCTGCCGCCGACGTGGCCCACGCCGGGCAATCGCCGCGGGATGCGCGCCGTGGCGCGGCTCGACAAGATCATCTACGGGCTCATCGAGGAGCGGCGTCGCTCCGCCGAGTCGCGCAATGACTTCCTCTCGATGCTGCTCGCGGCCCGCGACGAGGCCGGTCAGCCCATGAGCGACCAGCAGGTGCGCGACGAGGCCATGACCATCTTCCTCGCGGGCCACGAGACCACGGCCAACGCGCTCACCTGGACCTTCTACCTCCTCGCGAAGCACCCCGAGGCCCGCGCGCGCCTGGAGCGCGAGCTCGACGCGCACCTCGGCGGCCGCACCCCGACGCTGGCCGACCTCCCGAAGCTCCCCTACGCGATGATGGTCTTCAAGGAGGCCATGCGGCTCTATCCCCCCGCCTACGTCATCGCGCGTCGGGCCCTGCGCGACGTCGAGATCGCCGGGCGGCGCATCCCGCGGGGCCAGATCGCCCTCATCAACATCATCGGGATGCACCGCTCCCCAGCGTTCTTCCCCGACCCCGAGCGCTTCGACCCCGAGCGCTTCTCGCCCGAGGGAGAGCGCGCGCAGACCAAGGGCGCGTTCCTCCCCTTCGGCGCCGGGGCGCGCGTGTGCATCGGCAACCACTTCGCGCTGATGGAGGGGCAGCTCGCGCTCGCCACCCTCGCCCAGCGGGTGCGCTTCGATCTCGCCGCGGCGGCCCCCGCGGTGGAGGTCGAGCCGCTGGTCACCCTGCGCCCTCGCGGGGGCATGCCCATGACCGCACACCGACGCGCCGCCGAGGCCTGAGCGCGGGTCAGGGCAGGTCGCGCGCGCAGCGGAACCCGATGTTGTACCAACGCAGCGTCGGGTTGTAGCTGCCCCGCGAGGCGCCGCGGAGGTTCGCGGCCTGCAGGTCTCCCCAGGCCCCGCCGCGGATCACCCGCGAGTCGCGCTCGATCCCTGTGAGGCACAGGGGATCGGTGGCGCCCGAGCGGTTGTCGCACGCGCCCATGAGCGCGGTGCCCGCGTAGCCTGTGAAGTTGTCGGCCACCCACTCCCAGACGTTGCCCGCGAGGTCGAACACGCCCCCCGCGGCGCCCGTGGGGTATCGCCCCACCTGCATCGTGCGCGCGCCGTCTTCGCCCGGAGGACAGGTGGTGTACGACCACCTCGCGCGGTCGCAGGTGGTCGAGGGCGCGTCGTCGCCCCAGGGGTACACCCGCCCCGCCGCGAGGCCGTCGCGCGCGGCGCCCCGGGCGACGTACTCCCACTCGGCCTCGGTGGGCAGGCGGCCGCCGTCCCAGACGCAGAACTCCTGCGCCATCCAGTAGTCGACGCCGTTCACCGGGTGCGCGTCGCGCAGGGAGCTGGTCGGGAGCCAGTTGTAGTCCCGGTTCTGCCGCGTGGGCTCGACGTTGGGCGCGGGGTCCCACGCGATCGCGCCGCCGCGGTAGCGAATGGGCGCGCCGCGCACGGCGGCCATCTCCTGCGCGCGCACCGACGCGTACGCGTTGAAGCGCGCCACCGTGACCTCGTAGGCGTCGATGGCGAAGCGCCCCACGGCCACGTCGGTCTGCGGCGGCGACGCGCTCTGCCCGCAGGTCGCGTCGGGGTTGGTGAAGCACTGCGTGGGCGTGCCGAGGGTGAAGCGCCCCCCCTCGAGCACCACCATGCCGCATCCCGGGCGGGCGCTCCCGGCACAACTGCGCTGCGGCAGCGGCTGGCACATCGAGGACACGCAGGTCTCGCCGCCCCCGCAGCGCCGACCGCAGACACCGCAGTGCGACGATGAGCCGCGGAGGTCCACGCAGCGTCCGTCGCAGATCGCCTGCCCCGCGGCGCACGATGCGTCGAGCGCGAGGACGTCCGCGAGGGGCGGGTCAGGAGACGCCGCGGGCGTGTCGACAACGACGCTGTCACCCGGCGCCGCGACGTCGGGAGCGTCACGGGTGGTGGCATCGAGGGCGAGCGGTGCGTCGGGCGCGTCGGCGGGGACGGTCCCGGCGTCGTGGAGCGTCGAGACATCGGGCGCGTCGGAGGCGGTGGCATCGAGTGTGTTGGAGGTGGTGGCGTCGAGGGTCGCAGCGATCGCGTCTGGGGTGTCGGGCTGCGCGACGTCCGTGCCGACCTCCGACGACGGCCCGCCAAGGTCCCCGGGGGATGCGTCGACCCCGGGGGTCGTGGCGACCGGCCCCGAGGGATCACACCCGACCATCACCGCCACCGCGAGCCAGTGTCCAACGTTGCGCATCGTCTCTGCCGCGACGCCTACCCGAGGGGTGCGCGCCGACGGAACTCAACGCGCCTCACAGCGCCTCAACGCGCGCAG
>JBILLI010000297.1:0-8654 GCA_044376155.1 Polyangiales bacterium | reverse complement strand
CACGGCGTGCTCGACAGGCTGCGGCGCCGGTCGCGCGGGCGCGGGCGCGGGCTTGCGTTCGCTGGGGCCCGGGGTGGGCATCGCGAGGGTCGGCGAGCGCACCTTGCTCGCCCGCCGCGTGCCAGAGCTCTCGCCCGACTGCACCCGCAGCGCGCCGGCGTTGGGCAGGATCGCCTCCGGGGTCGTCTGCAGGTCCCTCGCCGCGGGCCGCTGCGGCTGCGCGGGTTCGACCACGGTCGCGCCGAGGTAGTCCGCCTCGCTGACGTCGGTGTTCACCGACTCGCGCACCGCGCGGCGCTCGTTGTCGAGCTTCTGCTGGGCGACGCCCTGGATGAAGGTCGCGACGTCCCTCGCCGAGGCGATGTGGCCGCGCAGCCCGGTCTCGATCGCGTCGGCGAACTCCGCGCAGTTCTGCCAGCGCTCCCCCGCATCGGGGCGCAGCGCCGTGCGACAGATGTCATCGAGGCCCGCCGGGAGCTTCGGGTCAAACTCCTGCAGCGTGGGGTACTCCCCCGCGAGGATCCGCCGCGCGGTCTCAAAATCGCTCTCGCCCGCGAACAATCGCCGCAGGGTGATGGCCTCCCACAGGGTCACGCCCAGGCCGAAGATGTCCACCCGACGGTCGAGCGGACCCGAGCGCAGCTGCTCGGGCGCCATGAAGTTCAGCTTGCCCTTGATCATTCCCACCTTCGTGGTGGTGACCCGGCTCTCGGCCTTGGCGATGCCGAAGTCGACGATGCGCGAGGTGCCGTCGACGCTGATCACGATGTTCTGCGGCGACACATCGCGGTGCACGATCTTCAGGGGCGTGCCGTCAGGCTTGCAGAGCTCGTGGGCGTGATGCAGGCCCGCCAGCACGTCGAGCATCACGCGGAGGGTGATCCCGATGGGGATGCGGCGGCGGAGGTTGATCGCGACCTTCTCCACGTTGGAGAGGCTGTCGCCCTCGATGTAGTCCATCACCAGGTAGATCAGGCCGTCGTCGTTCCCGACGTCGAGGATCGGCACCACGTTGGGGTGGTGGATCGTCGCCGCGACGCGCGCCTCGTCGAGGAACATGTCGACGAACTGCTCGTCCTGCGAGAGGTGCGGGTGCATCACCTTGATCGCGTGGAGACGTCGAAAGCCCGACCGCCCCGCGCTCCCGGTGGCCCGCGCGAGGTACACCGACGCCATGCCCCCGCTGCCGATTTCGGCGATGATCTCGAAGCGACCGACGCGCGAGCCGACGAGACTCATCCGGCCGGCTCCTTCGCGCGCCTTCTTCATGCGTCGGCCAGGGTAACACAGGCCCTTCTGTTCACGAAAGTGATCGCCGCGCCCCTCTCGCCGACTCACACCGCGGGTGCTACCACGCGGTCGCGTGACGAACCTGCCCCACGAGCTGCTCGCGCACCTGATCGACGGCGTGGTCGACGAGACCGCCCGTCGCCTGGGAGACGGCCCGACCACGCCCGACCGCGTGCGCAAGGCGCTGGTCGAAGCCGTCGATGAGGTCCTCGCCCCGGTGGCGCCTCGCCTGGAGCGACTCGCCCGACTCGCCGAGGTCGGCGTGCGCGCGGCCACTGTCGGGCACGAGCTGCGCAACCCCCTCTCGGTGATCGAGACCTCCCTGTTCCTCCTCGGAGAAAAGAACACCGACCCTCGCACCGCGAGGCTCCTGCGACGCATCTCTGAACAGGTGTCGGCCTCCACCGCAATCATCAGCGAGCTCCTCGACGGCGCGCGGCCGCGCGACGAGATCCGCGTGCCGGTCGACCTCGCCGAGGTCGCAGACTACGCGCTTGAGGCCGTCCCCCGCCCCGCGCACGTCACCTCCGAGCGCGACCTCCCCCGCGGCGTCGCGCGCGTGCTCGGCGACCCCCGTCGCATGCGGCAGGTCGCGGTGAACCTCCTGAACAACGCCGTGCGCGCCACCCGCGACCGCGCCGCGCCGGGCCTCGTGGTGATCCGCGTGAGCGCCATCGACGACCACGCCGCACTCACGGTGCTCGACGACGGGCCCGGCATCGCCTTTCCCGAGCGGCTCTTCGAGCTGCTGCACACCACCCACGCCGAGGGCCTCGGCATCGGCCTGGCCCTCTCTCGACGCATCGTCGCCGAGCACGGCGGCGCCCTCACCGGCGGCAACCGCGAGGGCGGCGGCGCCTGGTTCCGGGTCGAGCTCCCCCTGCACCGCACCGAGGCACCGTGAGCGAGAGCCGCGCCCGACTCCTCATCGTCGAAGACAACGTCGTGCTCGCCGAGAACCTCGACGACATCTTCAGCTCCCGCGGCTACGCCGTCGCCCACGCCAACAGCGCCAGCGCCGCCCTCGCCGTCGCCCGCGACGAGGGCTTCGAGCTCGCCCTCGTCGACGTGAACCTCCCCGATTCCGCGGGCACCGACATGCTGCCCGCCCTCCGCGACGCCTGCCCCAACGCAGAGATCGTGGTGATCACCGGGCACGCCACCCTCGACGCCGCGGTGGCCGCGGTGCGGGGC
The DNA here is from genome assembly GCA_044376155.1 of Polyangiales bacterium. Lineage (GTDB taxonomy): Bacteria > Myxococcota_A > Polyangia > Polyangiales > JAWKRB01. The sequence goes on along the minus strand of JBILLI010000297.1, from coordinate 6,170 downwards.
GGCGCCTTCCACTACGTCGCCAAGCCCTTCAAGGTCGACGAGCTCATCGCCACCGTCGACGGCGCGCTGCGACACGCCTCGTCGCAGCGAGAGCGGCGCGCGCTCGAGCGACGGGCCGCCGAGGCCGAGGCCCTGGCCCACATGGGCACCCTCGCCGCCGGGCTCGCGCACGAGATCCGCAACCCCCTCAACGCCGCGCTGCTGCAGCTCCACCTCCTCGGGCGGGGCGTCGCGCGCCTCGACGAGAGCGCCCGCGAGGGCCTGGAGCGCAGGGTCTCCATCGTCGAGGGCGAGCTCAAGCGCCTCGAGCGCCTGCTCTCGGACTTCCTCGAGCTCGCGCGGCCCCGCCCGATGGCGCGTGAGCCGGTGGACCTCGGCGCCCTCGTCGGGGAGGTGCTCACCTTTCAAGAGCCCGCCGCGCAGGCCCAGGGCATCGCGCTCCTGCGTCGCACCGAAGAGGGCGTGCTCGCGCTGGGCGACCGCGAGCGCCTCAAGCAGGTGCTCTACAACCTCGTCGCGAACGCGCTGGAGGCCTCCGGGGCGGGCTCGGTCACGGTGGGCTGCGAGCGCGATCCCGACGGCGAGCGCGTGCGTCTGCGCGTCGCCGACACCGGCCGGGGCATCCCCAGGGCCACCCTCGCGCGGATCTTCGAGCCCTTCTTCACCACGAAGGAGGCCGGCACGGGCCTGGGGCTCTCCATCGTGCGCCAGATCGTGCAGCGGCTCGGCGGCGACGTGGAGGTGCGCAGCGTCGAGGGACGCGGCACCGAGGTCGAGGTCAGCATCCCGGCGTCAACGCCGACGACGGCGTAGCACCGTCGCGAGGCCGAGCAGCGCCAGAGACAGCCCTGGCCGCGGCGCGAACCCCGGCGTGCGACAGCCGCAGCCCTGCGTGCCCTCGATGACCGTACCGCCCTCGCCATCAGCACCGACGTCCTTCTGGCCGCCGAAGCCGCCGTCACTCCCCGGCTGCACGGCGCCGTCGGACGGTACCGCCGAGGCGTCTCGGGCGCTGCTGCCGCCATCACGAATCGGCGAGCTCGGATCCACCCCGTTGCCCGTGAGCCGCAACGAGAGGGCCGGCATGGCCGGCGCCGTGGTCGCGACGTTGAGCACGCTGTCGTAGCGACCGGCGCGGTCGGGCATGAAGCGCACCGAGAGCGTGCGGGTCTGTCCGCCAGGAACGCACAGCGGGTCGGTGGGGACCTGAAACGCGCCGTCGGCCGCAGGCTGCGGCGTGAAGAGCGTGGTGAGCGTGCCGGGGTTGCGCAGGGTGACGTCCTGACGGCCCGAGAGGCCCAGGCGCACGTCGCCGAAATCGACCTCGATCTCGGGTGAGGCGGTGGCGCCCGGCGCCGGGAGGCGCACCGAGCGGTCGACGCTCATCTGCTGCTCGGTGGTGCTCGCGAAGGGGATCGCCTGGTTCACCACGGTGTCGGTGCGCGACGAGCAGATCGAGGTGCCAGGGATGCACAGCGGGTAGCGCACCTCGAGGCGCAGGCGCAGCGAGCCGACATAGCGCAGCGAGCCGAGCCAGCGCGCCGGCATGTTGAGGTCGCCGTTGGCCGTGGGCGGCACGTCGGCCTCGGGGTTCATCTCGGTGATGCCGGTGTTGGCCTGCGGAAAGGCGATCTCGCGGGTGCGCACCGTGGTCGTGAGCTCGTACGAGCCCCAGAGCCGGTAGGTGATGCTGTTGAGCACGGGCACCATGAGGGTGTCTTCGCGCAGCAGTCGCTCCGACGCGGTCACGGTGACGGCGGTGTCGGTGCCGCTCCAGGCCCACGGGGTGAAGCGCGACATCCCGCGCTCGGAGCGGTCGACGCCGACCCACATGGGGACCGGGATCATGAACTCGGTGCCGAGCACGCTGAGCCAGAACTGCAGGCGCAGGCCGTACTGCACCGTGAGCGAGCCGCCCTGCATGTCGCCGACGGCCGCGATGCGCATCTCGGGCGGCCAACGGGCCCTCATTTCGCCCGGCATCTGCCACGCGTAGTCGCCCAGCAGCAGGAAGTTGTAGCGCGCGCCGAACATCCCGCTGCCCAGCGTGCCCGTGAACCCGGGACCGAACTCCACCGGGCCCGCACTCTGAAAGAGGATCCGCGCGCTGCTGGTGCGCACCGCGCACGCGGGGTCGTCGGCGCGGGCGTCGCGGGTGACGAGCACCAGAGAGAGCGCGCCCGCGAGGGTCGCGCAGGCGAGAGTTACAGCGGGCGACCGGTTCATGGGAGACTCCCTCGAAGAACGCGCCGAGCGTACCACGGGCGGAGCACATCCCCCGCGGGTCCTCGGCGGCACGTCATGACCCCCGACAGCCCCGACGGCGAAGACCCCGAAGACCTGTCTGGCACGCACGAAGCGGCCGACGAAGACCTGCGCTGGCTCGGCGAGGCCCCTCCCCCCGGCGCGCCGTGGGACCTCCCGGTGCGCGACACGCCGTGGGTCTTTCTCGACTGCGAGATGACCGGCATCGACCCCGCGCACGACGCGGTGATCGAGGTCGCCGCCCGTCGGATGCGCGGCGACGTCGAAGAGGGCAGCCTCGACACGCTCGTGCGCGCCGACATCCCGAGCGCGCCCGCGGCGCAGGCGGCGCACGGCATCGACCACGCCCTGCTCGACGACGCGCCCCCGTTCCTCGAGGTGCTCCCCGCGCTCGAGGCGCTGCTCGACGGGGCCGTGCCCGTGCTCCACGGGGCGGCGTTGGACCGGGTGTTCCTCAACCGCGCGTTCGAGTCACACGGCTCAGCGACGCGGATCCAGCAGGTGATCGACACGGTGCTGCTCTCGCGCCGCGCGGTGCTCGCGAAGTCGTACCGCCTCGCGTCGGTGTGTGACCACCTCGGTGTGCCCCCGCGCCGCTGGCACCGCGCCCGCGAGGACGTGCTCGCCGTGCAGGAGGTCTTTCAGCGGGTGTCGTCCCTCTTGCGCCCCGAGTCGGCGAGGGACCTCTGGCAGGTGCGCGCCGGGGTTCGCGCGCCCACGCTCGTGCGCGACGCCGTCGCCCGCACGCTCGCCGCGGCGGGCCACCGACCGCTGGCGGTGCTCGTGCGTCAGCCCGGCCGCACGCCCAAGCGCATCGTGGGGCGGATCATTCGCTGGGACGCACCACACCTCACCCTCGGCCTCGGCGCCTCGGGGCGCTATCGCGGCGTCTCGATCCTTCGCGCGGACCGGGTGCTCAGCGTCGAACTGCTGTCGCCTGGATCAGCCTGACTCCACGGTCGACACGCGCTCGATGCGCGTCGCGACCCAGGTGCGCAGCGCCGACGGCATGAAGGGCTTCTCGATGGTCGCGGCCTCGCGCCCCTTGAGAAAGTTCACCGCCGAGGGGGTGAAGGCGCCGCCGGTCATCCAGCAACAACGCGCCGCCTGCTCGGGCAGCATGTCGCGCAGTGTGTCGTGAAAGGCCATGCCCGTCATCTCGGGCATCATCAGGTCGCAGAGGATCAGCGCGAAGCGCGCGCCCCCGCCGATGGCGTCGAGGGCCTCGCGGGCCTGGGTGAAGCGCTGCACGTCGAAGTTCCCGACGAGGATCCGCTCGATGCTCCGGCCCACGAGCTCCTCGTCGTCGATCACGGCCACGCGCTGCTTCCCGCCCGCGCGCGGGGTCGGGGCGGCGGGTCGCAGCAGCGAGATGGCGAGGGAGAGCTCCAGGGCGCCCTCCGCGAACCGGGTGCGCATGGGCACGCCCTGCGACGCCGCAGCGGCGCGGAGCTCGGGGGTCAGCGGGTCGGTGCACCCGGGCACCACCGGCGCCACCCGCACGGTGACGTGCACCGCGTCGGACTGCGTCGTCGCCGCGATGAGCAGCTCCGCGGGGGCGCCATCGCTCCCGTCGGCGCGACACGCCGCCCGCGTCGCGACCGCCTCCAGCAGCGCCGTGAGCGCGGGCTCCTCGGAGCGGACCAGGGTCAGCCGCCGGGACTCGGTCACGATGCGCAGGGTCGACGGCAGCGAGGTCGCCAGCGCCGCGGTGACGTTCCGCAGGACCGCGCCGAGGTCGGCGACCGAGGCCGTCACCTCGTTGGAGGCCACCTCGTGCGTGCGCAGTCCGCCCCAGGTGACGGTGGTCTCAAGAGCGCCGCGGGCGCCTACGGGGGATGGTTTCGGTTGGGCCACGGCGGCGTGAACGGTCGGATCACCCCTCGGGTTGAATCCCTTCGATCTCGCGACCCCGCACGGTCTCGCGCCCGACCCGGCAGTGGTCCTTCCAGCCGCAGGTGGCGCAGTCTTGCGCGGGCCCGCGGGCATCTTCGGCGATGCGTCCCGCGAGGCTCGAGAGCGCGGCTCGGGCGGCTTCGCCGTCGAAGTCTCCCGGCAGGGTCACCAGCGCCCCGGCCGCGGTGACCGCGAGGTGCCGCCCCGCCACGACCTCGCCCGAGATGCGCCACACCGCGTAGGCGTAGGCGTCGAGCTGCGGCGCGTAGTACGCCGCCCACTTCGGGAGCTCTGCGGCGCGGAGCAGGTGGGTCTTCAGGTCCACCACGTGCAGCCCGTCGGGCGCGCGCACCACCAGGTCGATCACCCCCTGGAGCGTGTGCCCGTCGAGGTCCACCGAGAACGGCACCTCTCGCGAGGGCTCCTCGGTGCAGCCCAACGCGCGCAGGGCTCCGCGCAGCGAGGAGAGGGTGCGCGCCATGAGCTCGCCGAGCGCCGTGGCGTGCTCGGTCTGACCGTGCGCGCTCAGCACCTCCGTCACGATCACCGCGTCTTGCAGCGCCGCGAGGTCGTCGTCGTCGACGTGCAGTCGCGCCCGCTCCACGGCGGCGTGGACCAGCGTGCCCACGCGCGGCGCCGGCACCTCCCGACCCACCGCGGCGCGTTCGGTCCAGGTGGGTGGGATCCCGCGGCGCTGCACCGGCGCGCCCGTCACGCGGGCCAGGGCGTGACGCTCGCCCCGCGAGAAGCGCGCGATGCGCAGGACCTCGGGGCAGTCCGCGACCTGACAGAGGTCCGACGGAGACACCCGCGCGAGTCTCCTCCGCAGCGCACGCGTCCCTTCGGCCGCGGGCGCCGCGGTCCCCTCCGCCTCGACGAAGGCCGACCACGCCGCGAGGTCCACACCTTCGGCGGGGAGAAGCTCCGCGGCGGCGTTGGGCTCGGGCGCCGACCAGCTCCGCACGGCGACGTCGAACCACGTCCCATCGGACCCGCTCGGCAGCCCCGCGGGCGGCGGCGGGATCTGCTCGCGGATCAGCGAGGCCACATACACCGACGTGCCTCCCTTCGTGGCCTCGGGCCAGAGCACCACGAGGTGCTCGCGGGCGCGGGTCACCGCCACGTAGAGCAGCCGGAGCCACTCCGCGCGGGCGCGCTCGTCGGCGCCGAAGCTCCGCGAGAACCGCTCGCGCCACCCGGCCATCGCCACCTCGGGCACGAGCTGCACCGCGCTCGCCGCGAGGGCACCGGGGCCCAGCAGCACCTCGGGGTCCGTCGGGCGGATCACCTCCACCCGCGGCAGCCGCGACGCCACCTTGCGCGACAGCGCATCGAGGATCACCACGGGGTACTCCATCCCCTTCGACCCGTGCAGCGTCACCAGCCGCACGGCGTCCTCGGCCCCGCCCGGTGACGGCATCCTCGGCCGCGCGGCCTCCTCGCGCTCCAGGAGCTGCAGCAGGTTCTCCAGCGTCGAACCCGTCGAGCCCGACAGCGAGAGCGCTGCATCTCCCTGTGCCGCAAGCGAATACGCATACCCCACGAGCGCCCCGAGGTTCGCCCGCACCTGCGCCGCGTCGGCATCGCCGAGCCGCTGCGAGAGTCGGTCGGCGAGCTCCACCCGCTCCAGCGACGCCTCCACCGCCTGCGGCAGCGCCTTCTGCCGCAGGGCCGCGCGGCACCACGCGAGGTCCTCCTCGCAGCGCGCGAGCGCGCGACGCTCGAAGCCCGTGAGGGGCATGGCCGCGGGGTCGGCGTCTGCGAGCGCCAGCGCACGCTTCGGTGAGCCGCTGACGCGCTGGAGCGTGAGCCGCACCATCGTGCGCTGCGAGACGCCGTAGAGTTCAGAGAGCAGCACCGCCGCCGCCGCGGCCCGGTCGCGAGGCGACGCGAGCATCGCGAGCCACGCCCGCGCGAGGCGCACCTCCAGCGCGTCGAAGAGGCTGCCGCCGTCCAGCGCCGTGGGGATCCCCGCGGCCCGCAGCGCGTCGTTCCACCGCGAGAGGTGC
>JBILLI010000296.1:0-8703 GCA_044376155.1 Polyangiales bacterium | reverse complement strand
GCCCACCAGCATCGCCGTCGACGGCGCCGACCTCGACCTCCGCTTCGAGCGCCGCAACGGCGCGGTCAGCCTGGTGAACGGCCCGGTCTCCCGGGGCGGCGGCGGCGGCGGGAGCACCGAGCTGCCATTTCGCGACCTCGCCGTGAGCGACGTGCGCCTGCGCGTGGCCCACCCCGACCTCGGCACCCTCGCCCTGCGCGACGTCGACGTCGACCTGCTCAACCGCCCCGGGCAGCCCCTGCGCGTGGGCCTCCTCGTGGGCGGCGGCGAGGTGCAGACCCGCTGGTTCACCGGCCCCGTGCGCCGCATCGAGGCCCGCCTCGCGACCCGGCTGGACGTCTCCAACCCCGACCTCGAGGTCGCCTCGGCCATCGTCGCCCTCGGCCCCGCGAAGGGCGAGACCGCCGCGCAGGTGCGGGCCGCGAGCCTGAAGCGCGGCCCCGACGGGCACCTCCGCCTCGTCGCCGACGCGCGCGTCTCGACGCGCATCGAGACCGTGCTCCGGGCGATCCCCGACGCGCCCGCCATCGAGGGCACGGCGGCGGTGGACGCGCAGGCCGAGGTCGACCTCGACGCAGGCACCTTTCGCGCGACGGCCACGGTCGACGGCGCCGACGTGGGCCTCTTCAACCGCGACGGCACCACGCAAGAGATCATCCGGTACTCCCTGGTGGAGCGCGCGCACCTGCGCTGCGAGGTGACCCCCGAGGCGGCGCGCTGCACCGACGTCGACCTAGGGTACGCGGGCGCACGTCTGCGCTCCGAGCGCATCACGGTCACCGACCTGCTCCGCCGCCCCGCCATCGCCGGGCGCATTCGCCTCGACAACCTCGATTTCCCGCGGCTCATGGGCGACACCACGGTGACCCCGCGCACCAAGGTGCTCTGGAACATCTCGGGCGACCTCGACCTGCGCGGCACCCTCGCGCCCCTCGACCTCGACATCGGCCTGCGCGACATGGACACCCGCGATTTCGCGGTGCTCCAGGACTACCACCAGGTGCTCCCGCGACGCCCCGTGGTGGCCATCCCCCGCGCGCGGCTCAACGGCCGCATGCGCGTGCGCGGGGAGCACATGTCGTGGGAGGACATCACCGCGACCTTCGGGCAGTCCACGATCCACGCGCGCAAGGTGGCCATTCGCCTCTCGCACGACCCCACGCACCGCGAGCGCGACTTCGTCATCGAGGGCCTGCGCGCACCGCGGCTGCACCTCGCCGACCTCGACCGCATCGCCGACCTCCCCGTGCGCGGCGACGCCACCCTCACCGTGCACCTCAACTCCGACTTCGACGACGTGGTCCTCGGAGGCACCGCGCGCTTCGAGGACTTCAGCATCACCGGCCTGCCCTTCGGCACCCTCGAGACCGACGGCGAGGAGTGGCGCATGCGCGACGTGCGCGTCGAGATCCCACGCCTCCGCGCGCGCTACCGACAGTCGGACTACCAGGTCTTCACGGGGTACCTGGACTTCAGCCGCTACACCCTCACCGCGGGCGCCGCGGTGTCTTCCAATCGCCTGCAATTGCAGGACTTCTATCACATGTTCCACTTCGAGGGGGACCCCACCTTCGAGCCCTTCGACGGGTCCGCGGCGGTGAACGCGCGGGTGGAGTACGTGCTCGGCCGCCCCGGCGACGACCGCGACGGGGTGATGACCGTGAAGATGGAGGCCCACAACGGCGACATCACGGCCTACGGCGAGCGCTTTCGCGACGTCACCGCCGCGCTCTCGTACGACTGGCTGCGCCGCCGCGAGGGCGTGCGCGGCGCCTCGGTGCGCCTCGACCGCTTCGCCGCGCGCAAGGGCGCGGGCACCGTGGAGATCGCCGGCACCATGGACCCCGGCGCGCGGATGCACTTCACCGCCACCGCGCGGGACCTCTCCCTCGACACCTTCGACTCGCTCCAACCCGAGACCCCGGGCGCCGCGCCGATCGCCCGCGGGAGCCTCGGCGCGCTGGTCACCGTGGGCGGCACCCCCGACGCGCCGCGGGTGAGCGCCAGCGTGCAGCTCGGGCAGCTCGTGGCCCTCGGTCGCCCCCTCGGCGCCATCGCCGCGGAGATCACCCAGACCCCCACGAGCACCTTCCTCCCCCCGAACCTCGACGTGTCGCCGCCGCCGAGCCGACTCGGGGTGCGGCTCAACGCGCTCAACGATCTCGTGCGCGTGCGGGCCACCCTCGACACGCCCTGGCGCGTGGCCTCGTGGCGCGACGGCGCGGGGGAGACGCACCGCACGTGGAACCGCGCGTGGGGAGAGTCCACCGCCTCGGGCTCGGTCTCCCTCGCGCAGCCCATGGACCTCCTCCCCTGGCTCCCGCCCGCCCTCCTCGCGCGCCTCGGCGACGACCGCCGCGCGCGGGTGAAGGCCCGGGTCGATGTCTCCCACGCCCGCCTCGACCAGCTCTCCCGCGCGAGCTTCGTCGCCCGCGTCGAAGAGGTCGACCTCCACGCGTACGGCGTGCCCCTCGCGCTGAGCCCCGGCGCGCAGCTCGTGGCCCAGTGCTGCGACGGCATCTGCGAGGTCTCTGACGGACGCCGCGAGGTCCGCTGCCCCGACCGCGCGCGCCTCGGCCTGCACGACGCCCGCGCGCGCTTCAACGACGCCCAGGCCCTGCTCCTCGGCCCCGAGGGCACGCGGCTGTGGCTGGGCGGGCTCGTGTCCCTCGACGAGTCCCTGCACGTCGTGGCGATGGACGTCGCCACCCGCGGCGACGCCGACCTCGAGCGCCTCGCGGCGACCATCCCCGGCGTGCTCAGCGCCCGCGGCGACGCGCGGCTCGATGTGTCCATCAGCGGCGACCAGCGCGCGCCCGACTACGCCGGCGCGATCACCCTGCGCCGCGGCGCGCTGCGCCTCACGTCGGAGTACATTCCCCCCCTCTCCGACGTCGACGTCACCATCTCCCTCGCCCGCGACCAGCTCCGCATCGACCGCTTTCGCGCCCTCGCCGGCGCCGGGCTCGTCGACCTCTCGGGCGGCACCGCGCGCCTCCAGGGCCTCGGCGTGGAGCGCTACTCGGTGCCCGTGAGCGTGCAGGGCCTCGCGCTCTCACCCATCGAGGGACTCGACGTCACCCTCGACGCCGACCTCAACATCTCCGGCGGACCCACCGGCGAGCCCGCCCTCGTGCAGGGCCCCGTGACCCTGCGGCGCGTGAACTACACCCGCCCCATCGCCACCTCCCTCGACGTGCTCGGCGGGCGCGGCACACGCACCGAGAGCAGCGGCAACAACGAGCGCCCCTACGACCCCGCCAACGACTTCGCGCGCTTCGACATCCAGCTCATCACGCAGGCGCCCATGCGCATCGCGAACAACCTCCTGGACGCCGAGATCGTCATCGGCCGCGACCGTGAGTTCCGCGTGGTGGGCACCAACCAGCGCTGGGGGCTCGTGGGCAGCCTCGAGGTCCCCCGCGGGCTGCTGCGCTTGTACAGCAACGAGTTCGAGGTGCGCCGCGCGCGCATCGAGTTCGACGACCCCGAGCGCGTCGACCCCGTCTTCGACCTGCTCGCGCAGACCGAGGTGCGCCGCACGGGAGACTCCAACCGCTCGCAGTGGCGCATCGCCCTCCACGGCTACGGCTCCACCCGCTCGGGCCTCAACCTGGACATGTCCGCCGAGCCCGCCCTGAGCCGCGAGGACATTCTGTTCCTGCTGCTCTTTCGCGCGACCCGCGCGGAGCTCGAGCGCCTCGGCACCAACGCGGGTCAGGCCATCGGCATCGAGGCCCTGTGGCTGCTCTCGGGCCTCGACCGCCGCGTGACCGAGGCCATTCCCATCATCGACGAGTTCCGCGTGGGGAGCACGTACAACCCGCGCACCAACGCGACCGAGCCGCAGCTCACCATCGGCCGCGGCATCGGCGAGCGCGTGCGCGTCGGCGGATCGGTCTCGGCCAGCGCCCAGCCCCTCACCCGCGTCACCCTCGACTTTCGCGTGAGCCAGGAGGCCGGCGTGCAGTTCGTGGGCGAGAACGCCGGCAACCAGCTCGGCACCGTGTCGCTCAACGTCGGCGCCGACTTTCGCTGGAGGCTCGAGTTCCAGTGAGGCTGCGCGCGCTCACCCTGCTCGCGGCGGTCTCTCTCGCCCCCGCCGTCGCCCGCGCGCAAGAGGGCGCGAGGCCCCCCGCCGTGGCCCCCTTCCCGGAGATCTCCGAGGGCTTCGCGCGCACCGTCGTGGGCGTGCGCACCGAGCCTGCGGTCACCGACGAGGACACCTGGGCCCTCGTGGGCCTGCGCCCGCAGGACCGCCCCACGCTCACCACCGAGCTCGCGCAGACCGTGCTCCGCCGCGCCCTCGCGTCGGGGACCTTTCTCGAAGTGTCCCTCTCCGTGCGCCGGGCCCTCAACGGCGTGGAGCTCGTGCTGCGCGGCGAGCGGCGGTGGTCCCTCGGGAGCTACGAGATCCGCGGGGTGGCCGCGCGGCCCTACGCCGAGGTCGAGCAGGAGCTCGGCCTGCGCCGCGGCGCCGCGATGACCGACGCCGAGGTGCGCACGCTGGTGAGCGCCCTGCGCGACGCCTACATCGCCGCGGGCTTCGACGAGGCACGCATCGAGAGCTCCATCCGCGACACCGCGCGGCCCGGTGAGCGCGTGGTGGTGGTCGACGTCGACGAGGGTCCGCCCCAGCGCGTGAGCGAGGTGCGCGTCGAGGGCGTCGACGGCCCCCTCGCGCGGATCATCGCCAACGCCGTGCCCCTGCGCCCCGGCACCGCGGCCGATCGTCGTCGTCTGCGCAACGCCCGCGAGGCCGTCGGCGCCGCCCTGCGACGGGAGGGATACCTCGCCGCGCGGGTGATCTCCGTCGAGCTCCGCGCCCGCGAGGGGGCCGTGGACGTGGTCGCCGTGGTGGACCCGGGCCCGCGCTATCGCGTTGCGCTGCAAGGGGTTCGTGCGTTCGACGACGCCGAGCTGACCGCCGCGCTGCGCCTGGAAGAAGAGCGCGATTTCGACGACGCCGCCCTCGGCGGGGTGATCCAACGGGTGCGGGATTTCTACCAGCGCCGGGCCTTTCGCGACGCGCAGGTGCGCGCCCGGGTGGACCCCGACGGCGACGGCCGCAGGGTGCTGCGGGTGACCGTCGACGAGGGCGGACAGGCCTTCGTCAACGAGGTGACCTTCCCGGGCGCGACGGTCTTCGACGCCCGCACCCTGCGGCGCACCCTCGACGAGTCGCTGCGCGGAACCCTCCCCGACGCCCCGACGCCCCTGTGGGGCCACGTCGACCCCGTGCACACCTGGGTGCGCTCGGCCTGGGACGACGCCGCCACCGCGATCGAGGCGCTCTACCGCGACCGGGGCTACCTCGACGCGCGGGTCACCGTGGCGCGGATCAGCGAGCAACCCGACCCCGAGTGCGTCGACGGCGTGCGTCGTCGGGGAGATCCGTCGTGGCGCTTTCGCTGCGGCCCGCGGCTCGCGGTGGAGCTTCAGGTCGACGAGGGCGCGGCCACGGTGCTCGACGAGCTGGTCTTCGACGGCAACCGCGTGGTGCCCAGCGCGACGCTGGCCGCGGAGGCCGAGGTGCGCCTGGGCGTGCCCATCTCGTACCGCGCGCTCGAAGAGGCCCGCGGACGTCTCACGGACTACCTCCGCGAGGAGGGCTACGCCTTCGCCCGCGCGGAGCCCGTGGTGGAGCGCTCCCCCGACCACCGCCGCGCGCGGGTGCGCATGGAGGTGCGCGAGGGCGCGCGGGTGCGCATCGCCGCGGTGGAGGTGCGCGGGAACGCCCGCACGCTGACCGACGTGATCCTCTCGCGGCTCTCGCTGCGCCCGGGCGAGGTGTTCACGGTCTCGGCGGTGCGCACCTCGCAGCGACGTCTCTCCGAGCTCGGGGTCTTCGCGGGGGTGAACATCTCCCTGGAGTCCCCCGACACCGAGAGCCCCACGAAGACCGTGGTGGTGCAGGTAGTGGAGCGGCTCCCGCAGTCGCTCGAGGTGCGCGGCGGGTTCACCACGGGCGAGGGCGTGCGCGCCGGCTTCGAGTACGTCTACAACAACCTGTTTCGCCGCGCGATCAGCCTGTCGGCGAGCGCGCGCATCGGGCGGCTGATCGAGATCCCCGAGATCACCCCGGCGTTCCCCGCGCAGATCCAGCCCACGCCGTCGCAGCTCTTGAACTGGCGCCTCTCGCTCTCCATCGGCTCGTCGTACCTCCCCGTGCTCGGACCCATCTTCGGGTGGAGCGTCGACGTCTCCTCGGTGCGCCTGCTGCAGCCGCCCTACTACGCCCTCACCACCTTCGGCCTGGGCATCACCCTCAGCGCGCGCCCGCTGCCCGCGTTCAGCCTCACGTTCACCCCCGAGCTGCAGTACATCTCCACGGAGATCTTCGGCGCGACCTCCATTCAAGAGCTGCTCACCTCGCAGGTGGACCAGTGCGTCGCCGCGGCCATGCCCGTGCAGGGCGCGGAGGACACCGCGCGGGCGGCGTGTCGCCTGCGCTTCGAGCCCCTGCGGCAGCAGCTCCTGCGCGTGCAGGAGGGCGACTCGATCATCGGCGCGCTGCGCCTCGTGGCCTCGGTGGACCGCCGCGACAGCGCGCTCAACCCCACCCGGGGGTGGTACCTCAGCGCCACGACGGAGCTCTTGCGCGTGTTCTCGGTGGAGCCCGCGAACGACAACCTCGCGCGGTCCACGTTGCACATCCGCGCGAAGGCGTCGGGGTACATCCCGCTGCCGGTGCTGAACATGGTGCTGCTGCTCTCGCTGCGCGCGGGCGGGAACGTCTCCCTCGACGGCGGCCGCACCACGCACGCCTCGCGGCTCTTCTGGCTCGGCGGCGCCGACTCCATGCGCGCGTGGCTGCAGAACCAGCTCATCCCCGAAGACGTCGTCGACAGCGTGCGCGCCCTCCCCGCGAACCAACGGACCAACTCCCTGCTCGGCGCCAACGGCGGGGAGTTCTTCGTCAACGCGATCATTGATCTCCGCATCCCGTGGGGGTGGTGCCCCTTCGGCGGCGTGTGCATTTCGTCAGCGCTGTTCGCCGACCTCGGCAACGTGTGGACGCGCTTCCCCTCGCCCGAGCAGCTGCTCACCCGCCTCCGCTTCGCGCCGGGCACGGGGCTGCGGGTGACCACCCCGGTGGGCACCATCGCGCTGGACGTGGGCTTCAATCCCTTCAACCGAGCCGAGGTGAACGAAGACACCTGGGCGCTGCAGTTCTCCCTCGGCACGCTGTAGCGCGGCGCGCGGCTCCGCCTTGCGGGTGCCGTCTCCGCGCGGCGTCGGCGATACTCCCGCGCGATGCTCAACTTCGATGACGAGCCCGCCATCGCGCTCGTGAAGACCGCGCCCAAGGTCGCCCCCCGCCGCTGCCGCCTCGCGGTGATGGGCACCGGGCGAGGCGCGGCGTCACAGGCGAGGCGCGACGCGACGTGCGGATCCGGTGGCGCACGACCCGCCGTGCGGCGCTGGGCTCGCTGCGTCGGGGCGGTCGCCCGCGGCGGCCACGCGCGCATGGCGCTCGCATTCCACGGACGTCATGAAGATCTACCTGCTGCTGGCGCATCCTGACCGAGGGAGCTTCTGCGGCGCGCTCGCCGACGCGTTCGAAGCGGCGGCCGTCACGGCCGGGCACGAGGTCCGGCGACAGAACCTCGGCGAGATGGACTTCGATCCGATTCTCTGGAAGGGCCAGCGGCCGAATCAATCCCTGGAGCCGTCTCTGGAGGAGTCGCGTCGACACATCCTCTGGTGCGCGCTCTGGGTGATTGTGTACCCGATCTGGTGGGGCTCCGTCCCCGCGCTCCTCAAGGGCTACATCGACCGCGTGCTCAGCAGCGGGTTCGCGTTTCGCTATCACGACAAGGGGCCGCTCTGGGACAAGCTCCTCACGGGTCGCCGCGCGCGGCTCATCACGACGTGCGACGCGCCGCGCTTCTGGATCTGGTTGATGTACCGCAGCAGCGATCTCCACGCGATGCGCGAGGCGACGCTGAAGTTCTGCGGCGTGAGCCCGGTGCGCGTGACGCGCATCGACCGCGTTCGTCTCCTCACCGAGGTCGAGCGCGCGCGCTGCATTGAGCGCGTCGGCGCCCTCGGCCGTGCGCCCTGACGACGCGCGTTCCGACCGCGTTCAGCGCCAGGTCGTCGCGCGCGTCAGACCGCGGGCGCGGTCGCGCGGATGATGCCGGAGCCCGATCAGATCCTCGCCGACCTCGCGCGGGTCGCGAACCGGTTCCTGCCGCTCGCGGTGGCGTGGACGACCTCGAGCCCGTTCAACGGTGTGGTGTTCGCGGCCCTCGCGCTGGCGCTCACCCTCATCGGCGTTCGCCTACCGACGGGCCCGGCGACGCGGGCCATCACGCGACGCGCGCCTCGTGAGGCTGCGCGCGACCACCCTGGAGATCGCCGCGTCGCGGTCGCCGCCGCGCGGGTGTGGGCGGCGGGCCCCGTTCACACGACGACGGTGATACCCTCGGGCCGCAACCACCGGGGTGATTCATGCATCAGGCCGTCTCACACATCGCTCTCGCCATGGCCGTCGCGCTCGGCTGCGCGGCGGAGACCTCTGCCGTCGTCGTCGAGCTCGACGCGTCGGCGCCGCCGCGCGACACGGGCGGCCCGCTCGACGTGCCCCGCGCCACGCCCCTGGACGTCCCGGGCATCGAGGTCGTCACGGCCGATGTGCCTGCGCCGCCCGAAGACACCGGCCCCGATGCGCCCGAGGTGAGCCGCGCGATGTTCTGC
>JBILLI010000295.1:0-8714 GCA_044376155.1 Polyangiales bacterium | reverse complement strand
CGACGAGCCCATCCTGGTGCTCTTCGACTCCACCGTCTTCGGCGGCGCCGACGACGGCTTCGTGGTGACCCCGCGGCGGCTGGGATGGAAGAACATCGCGCTGGACCCGAAGGTGGTCCCCTGGGAGGTCTTCGACGCCCGCTCCGTGCGCGCCACCGCGGAGGAGGTGCAGGTGATGGGGGACATGATCCAGATCGACGGCGAGTCGGCGCTGCAGCCGCGGCTCGTGCAGTTTCTCCTCGCGATGGGCGGCGTCGCGGCGCAGGCCCCGGCGGCGACGGCTCCAATGCGCGCCCCCGCGGCCGCGGCGGTCGTCGCGACCCCGGCGCGTGCGCCCGTCGTGCCTGGGGCGGCAGGTCCGTCGAACCCCAAGGGCGCGAAGGTGCCCGGGGCGGCGGGTCCGTCGAACCCCAAGGGCGCGAAGCCCGGCTCGGCGCTCAAGGCACGGGTCGAGGAGGCCGTGGAGGAAGAGGAAGAGGAGGAGGAGGACGAGGAGACCCGCCAGAGCTGGATCGATGATGCGCACGAGATGGCCGAGAACTGCTTCACCCGCAGCGCGTCGCTCCATGTGTATCCCAACATCCCGAAGAAGCTGGTGGTGCGCGCGTTCGAGACCTTCGCCGACCACCTCGACGAAGAAGACACCGTGGTGGTGATCTACGACGCCGCGGGCGGCGAGGAGGACGACGGCTTCGTCGCGACGCCGTGGGGCTTCTACTGGCGCAACCGCGGCGAGGATCCGTGCTCGGTGCAGTGGGAGGACCTCGACCTCGGCGAGGTGGTGCTCGACGACCGCGGGCTCACCATCGAGGGCGAGGCCGTGCGCATCGCGCGCCGCGACGAGGGGCTCGCCGAGGAGCTCGAGGCCTTCATCGAGGCCATGGGCAACTGGGCGCAGGGCTGAGCCTCACGCCCGGTGTCGCCGCAGCGTGAGGTTCACCCGGGCCTCGCGCACCCGGCGCTCCCGGGGGACCCCGTGGCGCCACAGCGCCTGCGTCGCGCCCCCCATCACCAGCAGGTCGCCGTGGCGCAGCGGGACCTCCTCCCGCGCGTCGGAGCCCTTGCGGCGCAGCACGAAGCGCCGCGTGGCGCCCAGCGAGAGCGAGGCGATGGGCGCGCCCGGGGCGATCTCTCTCTCGTCGTCGGCGTGCATCCCCATGCAGTCGCTGCCGTCGCGGTAGAGGTTCAGCAGCGCGCCGTGAAATCGCTCGGCGAGGTGCGCCTCGACGCGCACGCGGAGCTCGCGCGCCGCGGGGTGCCACGGGGTCGGGGGCCAGCGGAGTCCGCTGTAGGTGTAGTCCACGTCGCCCATCCAGCAGGTGAGGCGGGCCTGGGGGTGGGCGCGGCCGAAGAGCGTCACCGACCGCTGCGTCCACGGGGCTTCGGCGCGCAGGGCGACCAGCGCGCGGGACGCGTCGTCGTCGGGGATGAAGCCCTCGACGAGGTCGATCCAGGCGCCGTCGCCGAGGTCGCGGCGCATCAGAAGAGCGACGCCACCATCGTGCCCACGCCCACGAGCGCCGAGGCCACCGCGAAGGCCGCGAGGAACAGCGCCGTGTACGGGTACCGGTCGATGAAGCGGGACCAGTTCCCGTTGACGCGCTTGAGCCCCGTGCACGGGCACTCCACGGGGTTGCGCCCCTCCATCGCCTTCACGATGCGCGACGCGAGCTCGGGCACCGACTGAAAGCGCTTGTCGGGGTCCTTCATCAATCCGCGCTGGAGGATCCAGGTGTACTCCGGCGGCACCCGGTGCTTGTGGTGCATCGCGATGGCGCTCATGGGCTCCTCGTTCTTCACCCCCTCGAGCAGCGCGTTCACGTCGGCCTTGGGCTCGAGGTAGTGCCGCAGGGTGAAGAGCTCGAAGAAGGTCGCGCAGAGGGAGTACACGTCGGCGCGGCGGTCGGTGCGGTCGTGCTCGCCGCGGGCCTGCTCCGGGGGCATGTACGCGGGCGTGCCGAGCGC
The DNA here is from genome assembly GCA_044376155.1 of Polyangiales bacterium. Taxonomy (GTDB): domain Bacteria; phylum Myxococcota_A; class Polyangia; order Polyangiales; genus JAWKRB01. The sequence continues at coordinate 6,749 of JBILLI010000295.1, read as the reverse complement.
GAAGCCGAGCATGGTGCCGGTCTGCGTGTCGCCGCCGCGGGCGGGGCCGTTCGCGACGTTGCCCGGGCCGCCGATGCGCTTCGCGAGGCCCCAGTCCATCAGCACCACCTCGCCGAAGCGGCCGACCATGATGTTGCCCGGCTTGATGTCGCGGTGGATCAGCCCCTTGTTGTGCGCGAACTCCACCGCGCGGCAGGTGGCGAGGAAGACCCGCGCGCGCTCCTCCATCGGGAAGCGCTGCACGGTCTCGGCGTCACCCTCGCGGAGCTTGCGGATGATGGTCTCGAGGTCCTCGCCGTCGAGGTACTTCATCACGAAGAAGTACCCGCGCTCGTCGAGGCCCACGTCGTGGACCGTGACGATCCCCGGGTGCTCCAGCTTGCCCACGATCTGGATCTCGTCGGCGAAGCGCTGCACCGTCTCGGCGTCGTGCGCGTCGGGCCTCAGCCGCTTGAGCGCCACGAGGCGGTCGATGTCGTTGTCGAGCACGAGGTCCACCGCGCCGAAGGAGCCCTCGCCGAGGCGCTTGAGGGTCTCGTAGCGGGGCTTGTCGGGGGTCACCAGGGTGGGCCCCTCGGGGGAGCTCACCGCCCGCGGCAGCACCGCCACGGTGCGCGACGACGTCGCCCCCTGCGGGAGCGGCACCGTGTTGTTGGGTGCGGCGCTCAAGATGGTGGCGGCGGTCATTTCAAACAGCTCCCCGGTGGCCATGCGAGGAGCATACGGCGTCCGCGCCGTCTTGGATGTCCAGGACGCCATCCTCGTGGGCGAGGCGCCGTGCTATGAGCCCGGCCCCATGCCTACGGTGCGACTGGTCGTGCGCTACGACGGCGCCTCCTTCTCAGGGTGGCAACGGCAGCGCGGTGTGCCCACGGTGCAAGAGGCCCTCGAAGACGCGGCCTCGGCCATGAGCGTCGCGCGGATCACGATACGGGGCGCCGGTCGAACCGACGCGGGGGTGCACGCCCTCGGGCAGCTCGCGTCGTTTGACACCCCCGCCGACATCCCGGACCACGGGTGGCGCATGGGGCTCAACACCCGCCTCCCGCCCACCGTCGCGGTGTGGGACGCGCGGGCGGTGCGCGACGGCTTCGACCCGCGGCGCGCGAGCGCGGGCAAGCGCTACCGCTACCTCCTGCACGCGAACCGCGACCGCGACCCGCTGCTGCACCGCCGCGCGTGGCACCTCTACGGCCCGCTCGACCTCGAGCTCATGCAGGCCGAGGCCGCGGCCTTCGTGGGGGTGCATGATTTCAAGGCGTTTCGCGCGGCCGACTGCGAGCGGCTGACCACCGTGCGCTCGGTGTGGCGCGTCGACGTGCGGCGGGGCTTCGGCGGGCGCGACGACCTCGTGGCCGTCGAGGTCGAGGGCACGGCGTTCTTGAAGAACATGGTGCGGGTCATGGTGGGCACGCTGGTGGACGTCGGGCGGGCCCGGCTCCCCGAGGGCACCGTGCGCGCGCGCCTCACCGACGGCGACCGCACCCGCGGCGGGATGACCGCGCCTTCCGACGGGCTCTACCTCGACGAGGTGTTCGTGCGCCCCGAGTGGCGCGAGGCCGACGACGTGCTGAACCTGCGCCCCGAGCGCGCTGACGAGGCCCTCGGGGCCACCGAGGACGACGAATGAACCCCCGCAGCGTGGTGGTGTGCGCGGCCTTGCTGATCCCCCGCGCGGTGTCGGCCGACCCCCCGCCGAAGGTCTGCGTCGCCGTGGTGGGCGACCCCGACGAGGCCGTGCGCGCCCTCGCCGACGACGTCAGCACCCGCGTGGGCACCACCGAGGGGCTCCGCGGCGTGGCCGACGCTGACTCCCGCGCGGCGCTGCGCGGCGAGCCCGCGGTGAGCACCAACGACCTCACCGTGGCGCGGCGCGCGCTTCGCGGCACCGACGCCGACCTGCCGGGCCTGCGCGCCCTCGCCGACCAGCTCGGCTGCGGGTGGTTCGTGGAGCTCGGCGCGCGCCCCGCGGGCACCCTCGTGCGCGTGCTCGACGTGGTGCGGGGGGACCTTCGTTCGAGCGAGACGCTGGCGCGGGTTGACGGCGGCGAGGTCGTGGCTCTCGTGCAGCGAATGATCGCCACGCCAGCCTCTCCGCCCACCCCTCTCGCCGACGGCGGCGCTCCCCCCCTCGGCGACGCGTCGGTGGGGGATGCAACGGTGAGCGACGCAACGGTGAGCGACGCAACGGTGAGCCGCGCGGCCGCGTCGCTCTCGTCGCGCCCCGCGGAGCGCCCGCTGCTCGCGCGCATCTGGCCGTGGCTCGTGGTGGGCGGCGTGGTGCTCATCGGCGCGGCGGTGGCGATCCTCGTGGCGCCGCAGCCCGAGACGCAGACGCGGCTCACCATCGTGAACCCGGGCGCGCCGTGAGCGCGCTGCGCAGCGCGGCGCTGGCCCTCACGCTCGGCGTGCTCTCTCCCGCCCTCGCGGCGGCGCAGCCCGTGAGCCACCGCGACGTGATCACCGCGCCGGGCGTGTGGCTCGAGGCCCCTCCGCTCCCCGCGGACTACGTCGAGGTGCGACGCGGCGCGCTGGTGATCGCGTATCCCCGGGAGATGGCGCCGCTGGCCGCGCCCATTCTCGACCGCGCGGAGCAGGACGAGCGCTCGCTGCGCGCGCAGCTCGGGGTCGAGTCGGCGCCGACGATCCGCGTGCGGGTGGTGCCTGACATCGCCGCGCTGCGCGCCCTCGCGCCGCGGCAGGCGCCCCCCCCGGACTACGCCGTGGGCGTGGCCTACCCGACGATCTCGCTCGCGCTGGTGAGCGTGCGGCAGCACGACCAGAGCGCCACGCCCGCGGTGCAGAAGGTCTTTCGCCACGAGCTCGCGCACGTGATGCTGGGCCTCGCGACCAACCACGCGCCGGTGCCGCGGTGGTTCGCCGAGGGCCTCGCCATCGAGCAGGCCGCCGAGCGCACGCTGGACCGCATCGAGCGCCTCGCGATGGCGTCGTTCTCGGGCGGGCTCATCCCCTGGCGCACGCTCGACGAGAGCTTCTCGCAGAGCCACGGCGAGGTCGACGTGGCCTACGCGCAGTCGGCCGACATGGTGAACTGGCTGATCCGCTCGCAGGGCCCGGGGAGACTCCCGGTGCTGACCATGCACCTGCGCGAGGGGGTCCCCTTCGAGCAGGCGGTGCGCGAGACCTGGGGGCGCGCGCTCGCGGGGATGGAGTCTTCGTGGCGCGACGACGCGCGCCTGCGCTTCACCCTCGCGCCGCTGTGGGGCGGAGGGTTTCTCGGCCTCGCGGGCGCGACGCTGACCCTCGCCGCGGTGCTGCGCCGCCGGGGCCGCGCGAAGAAGACCCTCGCCCGCTGGGAGCGCGAGGACCGTCGGCGCGCGCGCTTCATGATCGTCGTGCCGGGGCTCACGCCGTGGAACGACGACGGCCGCGGCGGCCCGACGCTGCACTGAGCCTGGCGGGGCGCGCGGCGCGACAATGTGCGTGCGCGGCGAGAGGCGCGGCGGGTACCTTGCGGGCCCGTGTCCGATCCTTCGCGCCCCTCCCGAACCCTGCGGCTCGTGCGACGCGGAGACGCCGTCGTCGACGAGCCCCCGCGGTGGATGACCCCGCGCGAGATCTCCGAGGCGGTGGCCGCCGGGCACTACGTCGCCGAGCGCGAATTCGACCGCTACCTCCCCGAGGGGCTGCGGCAGCTCTCGGCGCTCCACTGGACGCCGCTGAAGGTCGCCGCCTACGGCGCCCGCTGGCTGCGTGCGCGCGGGGTGCGCTCGGTGATCGACGTGGGCTCCGGCGCGGGGAAGTTCTGCGTCGTCGCCGCGCTCGCGTGTGACCTCTCGGTGACCGGGCTGGAGCAGCGCGAGCGCCTCGTGGACGTGGCCCGCTCCCTCGCGCGGCTCTACCGCGTGGCCGATCGGGTGACCTTCGTGCAGGGCGTCTACGTCGGCGCGCCGCTGCCGCCCGCCGACGCGTACTACCTGTTCAACCCCTTCGGGGAGAACATCCTGAACGGCGACGAGCACATCGACCACGCCGTCGAGCTCAGCGACCACCGCTACCTCTGCGACGTCGCCGCGATGGAGCAGACCCTCCGCGACGCGCCCCGGGGCGCGCACGTGATGATGTACAACGGCTTCGGCGGCGCGGTGCCCGACACCTGGGAGGAGGTGCGCCCGCAGGCCGACGTGCCCGACCTGCTGAGCCTCTGGCAGAAGGTGCGGTAGACCTCAGTCGCGCATGCCGCCGTCGAGGCGCGTGCCGCCATCGGCGAGCGTGCTGTCGTTGCGGCAGGCGCCGGCCTCGCAGAACTCCCCGAGGCCGCAGCGGGTGCCGCAGGAGCCGCAGTTGGCGGGGTCGGTGCGGAGGTTCACGCAGGTGTTGCCGCAGCGGTTGAAGCCCGTCGCGCAGGGCACGCAGGCCCCCGCGAGGCACTGCCCGTTGCCGCACGACGCGCCGCAGCGGCCGCAGTGCAGGGGACTGTCGAGCAGGTCGGTCTCGCAGCCGGTGCTGACGAAGCCGTCGCAGTCGCCGCGGTTGGTGAAGCACTGCGTGGCGCAGGCGCCGCTGATGCAGGTCGCGGTCTGAAAGGGCAGCGTGGTGCAGGTCTGCGCGGCGTTGTTGTTGTCGACCACCCCGTCGCAGTCGTCGTCGACGTTGTTGCAGCGCTCCGTGGTCGGCGTGCCCGGGATCGCGTTGCAGAACGTCCCGCCCGTGCCACACACCAGCGCGCCGCTGCGACGGCAGGCGCCGAGGCCGTTCTCGCAGGGCGTGCCGAGGGTGACGCAGGCGCCGTTGCAGAGCGAGGTGCCGGTCGCGGTGCAGCGGCAGACGCCCAGGGTGCAGGCCTGCCCCGCGCCGCAGCGCACGCCGCAGCCGCCGCAGTTGTTCACGTCGCTCACCGGGCTCACGCAGGTGCCGCCGCACTCGAGGGTGCCGTTGGCGCAGGCGCAGGCCGGCACGCCCGTGTCGTTCTGGCAGGCGCGCCCGGGGCCGCACGAGACCCCGCAGGCCCCGCAATTCCCAGGGTCGCGGGTGAGGTCGACGCAGGCGTTCCCGCAGCGGGTGGTGCCCGTGGGGCAGCCGCCCACGCACGCGCCTGCCATGCAGATCGCGCTGCCCCCCACCGGGGGGGAGCAGGTGCTCCCGCACGCGCCGCAGTGGGACGCGTTCGTCGCCGTGTCGACGCACTGACCGTCGCAGCGCTGACCGGAGCAGAGCAGGCGGCACGCGCCGTTGTCACAGACGTTGAGCAGCGGGCACGCGTCCGTGCAGCGACCGCAGTGCCGCACGTCGGTCAGGAGGTTCACCTCGCAGCCGTTGGCGAACATGTCGCCGTCGCAATTCGAGAACCCCGCCTGGCAGGAGTAGGCGCAGCGTCCGCCGGCGCAACCCGAGAGGACGGCGTGTGGCAGCGACGGACAGCTCGAGGGGATGGGCTGCTCGTCGGTGGCGCCGTCGCAGTCGTCGTCCTGGCTGTTGCAGATCTCGGGCAGCGGGAGCTGCTCGCCGATGCAGCGCACGGCCCCGCCCACGCACTGCGTCTGCCCGTCGCGGCAGATGCCCCGGGCCCGGTTCGTCGAAGCGCCCGTGAAGCACGCCTGCATCGGGATGTCATCGACGGCGTTGTTGCAGTCGTCGTCCTGCCCGTTGCAGGTCTCCGCGGCGGGCCCGGTGACCCCGCTGCAGGTGCCCCAGACGCCGTTGCTGCAGGTCTGCGCCCCGGCGCGGCAGATCCCGACGCCCGCCGTGCCCCCGCCGCTGTAGCAAGGCCGCACAACGGTCTCGTCGACCACGCCGTTGCAGTCGTTGTCGATGTTGTCACAGACCTCGAGGCCGGGGGTCCCGGGCGACGCGTCGCACTGCGGCGCGCCGTTCACGCAGCGGTTCGCGCCGCTGCGCTGGCACGCGCCCACGCCCCGGGTGCAGGTGGCCGCGACGCAGGCACCGTTGCAGAGGATCTGATCCGGTGGGCACACGCAGGCCCCTGCGGCGCAGCGCCTCCCAGCGGGGCAGGCGTTGCCGCAGCGGCCGCAGTCGGTGACGTCGGTGCGAATGTTCGCGCAGTAGTTCAGCCCCGGACAGAAGGTCGGCGAGGTGGTGCCGCACTGCGTCTGGCAGACGCCCTGAAAGCAGGTCACGTCGGTGCCGCAGCGCATGCCGCAGGCGCCGCAGTTGCCCTCGTCGGTGCGCGGGTCGACGCAGGCGCCGTTGCAGTTGCGCGTGCCCGCCGGGCAGACCTGGGTGCACGCGCCGCCGGCGCAGGCGAAGCCCACCGGGCAGAAGTTGTCACAGCGGCCGCAGTGGAACTGCGAGCTCTGGAGGTCCACGCAGTCGAGGCCGCAGCGCGTCTGACCCGCGGGGCAGGACGGGAGGCAGCGGCCGAGGATGCAGGTCTGCGAGGAATCACAGCGCATCCCGCAGCCGCCGCAGTGCAGGGGATCAATGGCGGGGTTGACGCAGCGGCCCTCGCAACACGCCTCGAAGCGCTCGCACCGCATGGGGCAGATCGGGTTCATGTCGCTGTCGACGGAGATCATGTCGGCCGGTCCGGGGCCGTCGCTCAGGGGCTCGGTGTCTTGCGGCGGAACCGCGTCAGGGGTCGGCGCGGGCGCGTCGATCGCGTCCGGTGCGTCCGCGACGTCTGCCGTCGGACGGTCCTCGCCGAGGCCCGCGTCGAGGCCCGCGTCGAGGCCCGCGTCGAGGCCCGCGTCGAGGCCCGCGTCGAGGCCCGCGTCGAGGCCCGCGTCGAGGCCCGCGTCGAGGCCCGCGTCGAGGCCCGCGTCGAGGCC
>JBILLI010000294.1:0-8716 GCA_044376155.1 Polyangiales bacterium | reverse complement strand
GGCTTCATGATCGTGTACCAGTACTGGATCCACACGCGCTTCATCTCCACGCTGGGTCCGCTGGAGTGGGTGCTCAACACCCCGTCGCACCATCGGGTGCATCACGGCGTCGACGCGCCCTACCTCGACAAGAACCACGCGGGCGTCTTCATCGTCTGGGACCGCCTCTTCGGCACCTTTCAGGCCGAGAAGCACCCGCCCACGTACGGCACCATTGAGCCCCTCGCGAGCTTCAACCCGCTGTGGGCGCATGTGCAATATGGCGTGAAGCTCGCGCAGAAGGTCGCCGCGCTGCCGGGTCTCACCAACAAGCTCCAGGGGTTGTTCCGTGGACCGGGATGGTCCCCCGAGGGCGACGGCGCGCTGAACGGGGTGCCCACGGAGCGCCTCGGCGCGGCGAAGTACGACGTGCTCACCACGCCCACGCAGCAGGCCTACGCGTTCTCGCTCTTCGCGTGCGCGCTGGTCGCCGCCGCGCCGGTGATGACCCGCGCCACGCGCTTCGGTGAGGGCGCCGCGCTGGTGGCCTTCGCGCTGTGGTCCCTGGGCAACGCAGGCGGGCTGGTGGAGCGCCGCGGGTGGACGCGCACCTCGGAGTCGCTGCGCCTGCTCTTTCAAGCGGCCTCGGGCGTCGCGCTGTCGGTCTGGACCGGCGACGCCGCGTGGCTCGCGCTGAGCACGCTCTCGGCGCTGCAGGGCGCGTGGCTGCGGGCCGCAACGCGCTGAGCGTGTGCTACCTTCGCGCGGTGTTCGCGCGGCGTTGTTCGTTGATCCTGGTGTGCACGCTCGCGCTCGGGTGCGGTCCCACCCCGGCGACCAACGATGGTGGGGGGGTGGATGGTCCGGGCCTCGACGGCGGACCCGACGCGTCAGGCCCGTTGCTGGAGCTGGGTTCGGGTCAGCTCGCGTGGGAGCCCCTGCGCCCCAGCGGGAACCGACTGGAGCTGATCCACGGCCCGCAGGGGGGCTACCACGTGTTCGGGCGCGTGCGCTTTCGCGGGCTCGGTCCCGATGTGTATGTCTCGTTCCGGGTGACGCCTGCGGGCGGCGGTCCGGCGATCAACGATCCGGGGTCACGGGTGCGCCTGCGCGACACCCGCGGGCTCGTGCGCGTCGGCGACGACACCTTCGAGACCTCGGGGGCGCAGCTCGTGATCCTCGAGGCCATTCGCGGCCCGCAAGATGTCGTGGGCCGCGACTTTCGCCTGGAGATGACCGTGCAGCGGTTCGAGTCGACCCAGACAATCTCCGCGGCCGCGGCGATCACCGTCGTCGACGAGACCTGACCGCGGCTCAGCCCACCGGGCCGCGCGTGCGGGGGTTCACCGCGATGCGACGCTCGACGCGGGCGGCATGCCCGTTCTGCGACGTGGAGAAGGCCACGGTGTACGCATCGCGCTCCCAGCGCAGGTCGTGCAACGCGGTGACGGCGTCGCCCTCGCTCACCATCGCGCCGTCGTCGACCCGCGCGCCGCGCGCGTCGAGCTGGGTGAAGTACACGCCCTGCCAGAGCGCGGCGGCGAGGCCGAAGCCGTGCTCCGTCGCCACGAGGGTCACCGCGCGCGGCGACTCCAGACCCTCATGCACGATCACCGCGGCGCCCGCGGGTCGGCGCTGCGCGTCAAGTCGGCGGAACATCACCCGCCCGTTCTCGCCGTCGACCCACGCCACCGCGAAGCCCTCGCCCGTGGTCACCGCGGCGGGCGCGTCGGCGCGCTCCTCGTCGGTCACCGTCGCGTACACCCGCTGCGTCGCGCCCTGCGACGCTCCCCGAAGGTCGGTGACGCCGAACCACACGCCGTCGTGGGCGCGGTCGGTCCAGGTGACGGCGAGGTGATCCCCCGCGCGGGCGGTGTTGATCTGCTGGTGCGCGTCGTCGGCCTCGAAGCGCGCCGCGCCGTTCACCAGGGTGACGCGCGGGAGGGAGTCGGACGACGGCATCGCCGGGGGCGGCGTGATGACGCTGGTCGCGAGCGCGCCGGCGGCCCCGATGCGCAGCGCCTCTTGCACCCGCCCCGGGTCGGGCGCGCGGGTCTGACACGCCCCCGTGCTGGTGAGCAGCAGGAGGCAGGTGAGCGCGCGGCGGCCGGAACGGATCATGGTCACTCCTCGCGAAGGGTCGGGCGTCTCTGCAACGCGTCCGCAGGGTAGCCCTGTTCCCCACAAGGGGCCAGAGGCACCCGCCGCGTCGCTTCACCGCGCAACTCTCCGACAGCTTTTGTTAGGGTCCGCCGCGATCCATGGACCCCGTCGGCCTCCCTCGCGCTCGCGCCCTCGGTCTGCTCGCCCTCGTGGCCGCGTCGGTGGTCACCGTGGAGGTGCTCTTCACCCGGGTGCTGTCGGTCACCACCTGGTACGGCGTGGCCTTCGTCGTGCTCTCCCTCGCGATGCTGGGGCTCACCGCGGGCTCCCTCGACGCGTCACGCGCGCGGGAGCGCGGCGAGCCCGTGGCCCCGTGGCTCGCGCGACGTCTTGTGTCCATGTCGCGCGCGCTGCTCGCGGCCACCGCGGTGCTGCTCGCGATGCCCGTCTCCTTCGCGGGGGACCTCTCGTCCTTCGCGGGGGTGCTGGTGGTGGCCTTCGCCACGGCCGCCCCGCTGGTCTACGGCGGCGCCGTGGTGGCGCGGCTCATGGCCGAAGCCGACGTCCCCCTCCCGACGCTCTACGCCGTGGACCTCTGCGCCGCCGCCGCGGGCGCGCTGCTCCCGCTGGTGCTCCTCGGGCCGCTCTCGGGCCCCGGCGCGATCGTGGCGGTGGCCCTGCTGCTGGCCCTGGGCGCGGCGATGCTGGCGCCCTCGCAGCGCGGCGCGGCCTACGTCACCGCGGGCGTCGCGGCGCTCTCGTTGGCCATCGACGTCGGGAGCTCCGCGGGCTTCGTGATCCGGTACCCCAAGGGCGTGCCCCGGGGCGAGGACGAGGTCACCCTCTTCGAGCGCTGGAACCCCATCTCGCACGTGCGCCTGCGCGAGTTCGCCGACACCCCCGTGCCCTTCTTGTGGTCCCCCTCACCCGTGACCCCGGTGGGGCGTTACCGCGTCGCGGGCGCGCTCATCGACGGCGAGGCGGGCACGCCCGTGTACGAGTTTCAGCGCGTGCCGCAGATGAACGTGCTGCGCTTCGACGCCACGTCCACGGCCCACGCGCTGCGCCCCGACGGCACCGCGTGTGTGATCGGCGTCGGCGGCGGGCGCGACCTGCTCACGGCCCTCGCCGCGGGGCACGACCGGGTGTTCGGCGCCGAGGTGAACCCCGCGATGATCGAGATGCTCCAGCGCGTGGCCGACCGCTCGCCGGTGCTGCGCGACCCCCGGGTCTTCACCCGCGTGGGCGACGGGCGCGCGCTCTTCGCCCGCAGCGACGCGCGGTGCCGGGTGCTGCAGGCCTCGCTGGTCGACACCTGGGCGGCCACCACCGCGGGCGCCTTCGCGCACACCGAGTCGACGCTCTACACCCGCGAGGCGTGGGCGATCTTCTTGCGCCGCACCGAGCCCGACGGTGTGCTCACCTTCTCGCGCTGGTACGACCCGCGGCGCGTGAGCGAGACCGCGCGCCTGGTCTCCCTCGCCGTGGCGTCGCTGCTCGACCGCGGGGTCAGCGCCCCCGAGCGGCACCTCGCGCTGGTCGCCGCGGGCAACGTCGCGACCATCCTGGTGAGCCCGCAGCCCTTCTCGCCCAACGACCTGCGCGCGCTGCACGACGTGGTCGACCGCCTGCGCTTCACCCTCCTCGCCGCGCCCGACCTCGCGCCGCAAGACCCGCTGCTGCGCGCGCTGCTCCGCGCCCGACGCCTCGACGACCTCGCCGCCGCGGGGGCGCCGCAGAACCTCGACACCTCCGCGCCCACCGACGACCGGCCCTTCTTCTTTCAGCTCGTGCTCCCGCGCCACTGGCTGCACCCGCTCACCGCGCTGCGCGACGCCCGCAGCAACCGCGGCGCCCTCGCGGGCAACGTGCGCGCGATGTCGGAGCTGCTGTTCACCTTCCTCGCGGTCGCGGTGGTGGGCCTCGCGCTGCTGGGCCCCACGCTGCGACGCGCGCTGACAGAGCGCACCCCGCCGCTGCCCTCGTGGCGCGCGGGGGTGTACTTCGGCGCGCTCGGCGCGGGCTTCATGGCCGCCGAGGTCGCGCTCGTGCAGCGCATGCACGTGGTGCTCGGGCACCCGAGCTACGCGCTCATCGTGGTGCTCGCGGGGATGCTCGTGGCCACGGGCCTCGGCAGCGCGCTCTCGGGACGTCTCGTGCGCTCGCGGCGCGCGGTGATGGTGGCGTGCCTCGTCGCCGCGGGGGTGCTCGCGGCGCTGCCCTGGGTGGTCATCGGTCCCTTCGCGCGGGCCACGCTCTCGGCCCCCTTCGCCGTGCGCGCGGCGTGGACGGGCGGCACCGCGGCGCTCGTGGGCGTCGTGCTGGGCACGCTGTTCCCGTCGGGGATTCGCTACGTCGACCGGACCCGGGGCGCGCCCATGGCCCTCGCGCTGAACGGCGCGACCAGCGTGCTGGGGTCTGTGGCCGCGATCATCGTGTCGGTGTGGTGGGGCATCCCGACGACCTTCGCGCTCGCGGCGGGGGTGTACCTGCTCGCGGCGTGGGCGTCACCGCGGTCCTGGCCGGCGGTGTCGCCCGCGGACGAGGGGTAGCCCCCGCGGGCCCTCCTCGGGGCGCACGGGCTGCCAGAAGTCTTCGAGGCCCACAATGCGGTACGGCGCCTCGCCGCGCGCGGTGAGCTCCGCGTTGCGTCGGTCGATGTCGGCCAGGATCATCGGGAACGCCGACACCGACCACGACCGGGTGTCATGCATCAGCACCACGCCCCCGCGGGGCGACTCGGCGAGCGCGCGGCGGAAGTTTCGCAGCACGTCGCGCGCAGAGGTCACCGCCCAGTCCTCGGTGTCGAGCTGCCAGTACACCGGGGTGTAGCGGCGCGAGAACACGGCCTTGATCGTGCGCTGCGTGGCGAGGGCGCCGAAGGGCGCGCGCAGCAGCCACGGGCGCTGCCCGGTCTCGCGGGTGATGAGCGCGGCGGTGTCGTCGATCTCGCGGTCGAGGGTCTCCTGCCGACGTCCGTCGAGCACGATGTGGCGGTAGGTGTGGTTGCCCACGCGGTGACCGTGCCGAACGATGTCGCGCAGCACCCCGCGGTTCAGCGCGTGGTGCGGCTGCGGACCGTCGAGGCGGTGGCCCACCACGAAGAAGGTCGCGCGAATGCGCCGCGCCGCGAGCATCTCCAGCAGCCGCGGCGTGGTGGACCACTCGGGGCCGTCGTCGAAGGTGAACGCGAGGCAGCGGGGATACCGCGGCGGGCACGGGCCTTCGATGAGCTGTCCGCCGCCGAGGGTGCGCGCGCGCTGCGCCCGCGTGGAGGGCTCACCGAGCGTGCGGGAGACCGTGCCCGCGGCGGGCAAGACCAGCGCGAGGGCGCCCACCGTGGCGGCAAGGATCGCAGGGATGATCACCGACGCGCGCATCGTGCCGCATCGGTATCACTGCAGGCGTGGAGAGGAGGAATTCGCGGAGGGAGATGGAGCCCCGGGGACCCGGAGCTCCAGCGGAGGGATCACATCCCCGGGGTGACCGTGATGTGCACGTAGTACGTGGCGATGGCGGGGGTGCCCATGTAGCTCTCGACGCAGACCGAGTAGGTCCCCGCCGCGAGGCCGCGCGCGGCCGCGGCGGTGGCGGGGTCGATGACGGAGCACAGCCCGACGGCGTCGTCGTTGGTGGCGATCTCCATGCCCGCGGGGTTGTAGAGCCGGAGGATGGTGTCGCTGTCCATCCCGATGTTGCAGGCGCGCGAGGCGTCGCCGGTCTGCGCACGAATCGACGCGCCCATCGGCACGGTGACGCGGAAGCAGTCGATGTCGCCCTCGGGCAGCGCCGCGCGGAAGGTCACCGAGCCCGTGGCCGGGCCGTTGCCCATCGCCGGCATGTTGTTCATCTCCATCTCCGCGGTGGGCGCGGTGCAGGCGCCCTGGCCCGCGGTCATCCCCGCGATGCAGGCGGAGTCGCCCATGCAGACGGTGGTGTTGAAGCGGGTGTCGCAGGTCATCCCCGCGGCGACCTCGCGCCGGCACACGCCCGCGCCGGTCATCGTCGAGCAGGTGAGCCCGGTGTCGCAGCGCGGACCCGCGTCGGCGTCGGTGCGGCAGGGGCTGCCGGCGATGGTGCCCGCCGAGGCGCAGATGCCGCCGTTGAGCATCGCGTTGGGCGCGCAGCTCTGGCCCGTGGGGCAGAAGTCGCGGCGGCCGGTAAGGTCACACGCGCCGCCCATGGTCGCCGCCGCGCGGCAGGCGTTGTTCGACGAGCACTGGAGCATGCCCTCGCAGCGGGGGTCGGCCGTGCGGCAGTTGCCGCCCTGGGCGCCGTTGGCGATGCACTCGCGGCGGTCCGCGGCGGTCATGCTCGGCGCGGCCTGGCAGGTCGCCTCGGTGCCGCAGGTGGTGCCCGCCGCGCCGCACTCGGCGCCCACCATGATCAGCCGCTGGCAGACGCCGCGGGTCATCGTCGTGGGGGTGGCGACGCTGCACGAGAGGCCCATGTCGCAGAGCGCCACGGCGCCCGCATCGCCCGTGGCCGGGAGGCGGCAACGACCGCCCTGCGCCCCGTCGGCGAGGCAGGTGCCCATCGTGGTGCTGCCCGGGTTCGGGATACAGGCCGAGCCCTCGGCGCAGACGCTGGCGCCGGTGCAGGGCATGCCGATCGGCGTCGGCGCGATCTCGCGCACGAGGAGCTCGTAGTCGCCCTGGGCGTCGGCGCCCTTGACCGAGGGGAGGTAGGTGCCGACGACGATGAAGACCTCGGTGCCCATGGGGATCGGCGCGGCGGTGCGCGCGCGCGACTGCAGCACCTCCCGCGAGACGTCGTCGTTGCAGCCGAGGCTCCGGTTGCCCATGCCGCAGGAGTTCGAGATGAACACCACGGTGTCGAAGGTCTCGGTGGTGTTCTCGCTCACCGTGGTGGCCTCGAGCACGGCGGTCTGGCGCATGCGGTAGCGGTGCACGACCTGGTGGCCGGCCTGGGGCATGTTCATGCCCGCGAGGCACATCGCCGGGGTGGGCAGACCGCCGGTCTCGGGCGCGCGGTTGTTGTTCCCCTGGTAGCTGACGACGCCCATCATGTCGGGCATACGGGTGGTGATGTCGACCTGCGCGTCGGTGGCGCAGGGGTTGGTGATCACCGGGCCGTTGTCGCGGGGCGCGGGGCGGTCGGTCGCCGCGTCGCTGCGCACATCGGCGCGCGCGTCGCTGCCGCCGCCGCCGCCGTCGCCCGTCGTCCCGCCGTCCATGTTGGACGTGACGACGTCGCTGCCGCCGCCGGCGTCCTGATTGCCGCCGCCGCCGCCGCCGCTCGCGGGCGTGCCGCAGTTCGCCAACACACCAGCGGCCAGCGAGAGGGCCAACCAATTCCGAGTTCGCATGCTCAAAGCCTCCATATGGGGAACGGTGAAGAGGGGGCAGCGCCGCGCCGCGCCTAGAATCGCGCACACTTCGCACGCCCGTCGCGTGATCGTCAACGTGCTCCGCGCGGGATCACGGCGCAACCTCGAGGTCCACGCGACACCCGCTGGCGCCGCCGTGACCGTCGCGCAGCAGCACCCAGAGCGAGTGTGTCCCGCGGGCGGGCGGACGCGTCGGCAGGGTCCACTCGTTGTCGCGGAGCGGCGAGCGCGTGAGCCCCCGCAGGCTCCCGCCCGTCGCGTACCAGGAGTAGTACCCCTGCTCCTCGCGGGTCTCGAAGCGGCCGTCGGAGGTCAGCACGGTGTAGCGCTCGCGCCACGACTCGTCGGGGTCGGGCGTGAGGGTCACCACCGCGCCGGGACCCAGTCGCAGCGGCGCGCCGTCTTCGGGCACACACACCGCTTCGGTCGCCCCCGCGGGCACGGAGACCCAGCGCGTCGCGATGCGCAGCCGCGGCGACGGGGGGTTGCGGTGCGGCGCGGGGTTCGTCGACACCACCACGCGCTTCACCGCGCGGAGCACCTGTCCGTCAACCGTCACCTCCACCACCACGGGCACCACGAGGCCCACGTCGCGAAGGTAGCGGTCGAGGATCCCCGGCGGCAGCATCGACTCGAAGCGCCGCGCGGCCTCCGTCGCCTGCGCGATGGCCGCCTCGGGGACCACGAAGGTCGCCCGCGCGTCGGTGGACAGCGGCACGAGCGCGGCGCCGTCGACGAAGCAGTCGCTGACCGAGCTGGACGCCCCCGAGCCGATGGCGTTGAGGTCGCTCACCGGGCACGCCGACCAGCGGTACGTCGCCTCGCCGCGGGTGCCCGCGAGGACCACCGCGAGGGTCGAGGGCGCGCCCGGGTTCACCTCCGGCGGCTCGGCGATCACCTCGATGATGCGCGGGCCGGTGATGATCTCCTTGGGGTCCAGCGATTCGATGCACCCCACAAGGCCCATCGCGAGGAGCGTCCACGCCCGCCTCACCGCAGCGCCCCCGTGCATTGCTCCCGCGAGCCCCCACCCCCGGCCCCGCCCCCACCGAGTGCTTGGCTTTCCCCAAAACCTTCGGCCGCGGTTCGTGCCGCCGGCTCCGCCCGTGCGGACGGCCCTGCGGGCCTGCACGGGCTGAACCCGGTGTCTGGCATTGACCGCCCCTTCGGGGCTACCGAACGCGCGTGCGCTGCGCGCACGGGAGGTGATGGAGCGGCCTCGGAGTCCACGCGAAGACCTCGCATCGCGCGCCCCTGAAATCTTTCTCGTCGCGCTCTGCGCGA
>JBILLI010000293.1:0-8729 GCA_044376155.1 Polyangiales bacterium | reverse complement strand
CGGTCACAGCGCTCGCGCGCGCGCTGCATCCTGGCGTCTCGTGGTGAGGTGCCGCGCCGCGTGCGCGCTGGCGCTCCTCCTCGCGCCCGCGTGGTCCCACGCCCACCAGAATTCCATCTCGTACCTCGACCTGCGCGTCCGCGGCGCCGAGGTCATGGTCGAGGTTCGCATCGCCGCGGTGGACCTCAACGAAGCCATCAACGCGCCGAGCGGGATCACGCTCACCGAGGCGCAAGGCCTCGCGGGCGCGGCGCGCGCCGTGAGGTACGTCTCCTCGCGCCTCACGCTGCAGGGCGACGGGCTCGCGTGTTCACCGTCGCCCGGACGCGCCGCCCTCGCGCATCGCCGCGAAGGCTGGGAGCTCGTGGTGTCGGTGCCCTATCGCTGCGCCCGGTTCGTCGACACGCTCACCGGTCGCTACGCGCTCTTCTTCGACGTCGACCCCCGGCACAGCGGGCTCGCCACGGTGCACGCGCACGGGCGCGACCACGCGATGGTGTTCACCACCGACGCGCGCGGGTTTCGCGTGGCCTCCGGGCGCTCCCTCGCGCAGCAGCTCCGGGCGTATCTGCTGCTCGGCGTCGAGCACATCCTTCACGGCTACGACCACGTGGCGTTCGTGGTGGGCCTCCTGCTCTCGGCGGGCGCGCATCCCGTCCGCCGGGCGTTGCGCGAGGTCGCGGCGGTGGTGACCTCGTTCACCGTGGCGCACTCCATCACCCTCGCGCTCTCGGTGCTGGGCTGGGTCACGATGCCAGCGTCGGTGGTCGAGCCCATCATCGCCCTCTCCATCGGCTTCGTGGCGGCGCAGAACCTCCTGGTGCAGGTCCCGCGGCATCGCTGGGCGCTCACCTTCGGCTTCGGGCTGGTTCACGGCTTCGGCTTCGCGGGCGCGCTCGCCGAGCAGGGCCTCCCCGCGCGCGCCTTCGCCGCCTCGCTCATCAGCTTCAACCTCGGCGTCGAAGCGGGGCAGCTCGTGGTCGTCGGGGTCACGCTCCCCTTGATCGTGCTGCTCACCACACAATCCCCCGTGGTGGGCAGGTGGTTGCGGCGATCGGGCAGCGTGCTGCTCCTGCTGCTGTCGCTCTTCTGGTTGGTGGAGCGACTGCGGGGTTGAGCGTGACCCGACAGCAGGTCGGCTGTGGCACGCCGGGGTTACGCTTCGCAGGGTCGTGCCACTCTCACGTGGCGCACCGGTGCTTGCCCGATCGCCGCGGAGATCTGATAGCGTGAGGCCGTCGTCGCGCATCGAGTTGGTGGCCCGATGGCAAAAAAGTTCCCGCACAAATCCGTGCGGTCGCGAGCGGCGTAACTCCGGGACGCGTGAGTCTTCTGTGACGAAAGGACTGCTGGGATGAGCAAGATGATGCGACTGGGTGTGCCCGCGATGGCGCTTCTCGCGGCGGGCCTCTGCCCCTCCGCCGCTGAGGCGTCAAGTCATCGTGAGGCACCGCTGATTTCTGAGGACCCGTCCGCAGACAACACCGACCTCTACGCGTTCACCTCGCCGGGCAGCCCGGGCACGGTGACCTTCCTGGCGATGTACATCGGTCTTGAGGAGCCCGGCGGCGGTCCGAACTGGCTGCGCTTCTCCGACGACGTGCTGTACGAGATCAAGATCGACAACAACGGCGACGGTCGGGCCAACGACGTCGTGTACCAATTCCGCTTTCGCACGCACTACAACCCGGGCGGCTCCAACGGCCTCGGGGGCGCGCAGGGCCCGGCGGGGACCTTCTTCTACAACGTCGGCCCCATCGCAGACATCCCCCGCCCGGCGAACTTCAACAACGCCCTCGTGGCGCAGACGCTCGACGTGACCCGCATCGTGCCCGGCGCCCCGCCGGTGTCGCTCGGCGTGAACCTCCCCGTCGCGCCGGTGTACGTCGGCAGCTTCGCGTACGACAACATGCCCGCCGCGCCCGATGGCCCCGCCCGCGTGGCGCGCGCCGACGCCAACTACACCCGCATCTGGGAGCAGGCGATCTCGCCGCTGCGCAACGGCGCGACCGACGCTGGTCGGGTCTTCGCGGGTCCGACCGACGACCCCTTCTTCGTGGACCTCGGCGCGGTGTTCGACGACGTGACCTTCCGCAGCTCCGTCGCGGGCTTCGGGAGCCGCGGCGGCGGCATTGACTATGTGGGCGGCTACAACGTTCACACCATCGCGCTCCAGGTGCCCGTCTCTCAGCTCGTGCGCACGGGCACCACCGAGGCGCTGACCGACCGCGGCAACGTCATCGGCGTCTACGCCACCGCGAGCCGCCCGGCGCTCACGCTCCGTCGCAACTGCCGCAACTCCAATCTCCTCGGCCGCCCGGGACGCGCGAACATCCCCTGCCAGGAGGGCTATGGGCAGTTCGTTCAGGTGTCGCGCCTGGGCATCCCGCTGGTGAACGAGGTGCTCATCCCGCTGGCGCTGAAGGACGCCTGGAACGCCGCGGCCCCCATCGAGGACGCGTCGATCTTCGGTCAGTTCATCCTCGCCCCGTCGCTGCCCGCCTACGCGCAGGTGCTGTACGGTCCGATGGGCGTTCGCGCCCCCGCGGGCTACATGGCGCCGTCGCGCAGCATCACGGACCTCAACGGCAACGACATGGCGCAGCTCGTCACGGGCCGCATCGGCGCCCTCTCCCTCACGCTGGGCGGTTCGGGTCTGGTGGCGCCCACGGGCATGACCCCCGCGGACCTTCTGCGTCTGCACGTGCGCACGCCCGCGTCGGCGCTGCCCACGAACGTCGGCAATCCCACCCTGGCGATGGGCCGCAGCCGCCTCGGCTTCGCAGGCCTCGACACCGAGGGCTTCCCGAACGGCCGTCGACTCTTCGACGACGTCGTCGACATCGAGGAGCGCTATGTGCTCAACGGCCTCGCCGCGCCGGGCACGGCGAACCCGGGCGTGTCGCAGCTGACCATCAACGCGATCCCCTTCGGCGACGGCGTCGATGGCAACGATGTGGCCTACCGCAGCACGTTCCCGTATGTGCCGATCCCCCTCCGCGGCGACGCCGTGCTCGTGCACCGCGCCGAGCCCGCGCGAGGCCCGTGATCACCCCTCGCGGGTGACGTGAAACGCTCGCATGACCCACCGCCGACCCCTCCTCTCCGTCTTCATCCTCCTTCACGCCTGTCGAGAGCCCGAGGCACCGCCGCGTGTGAGCGCTTCGCTCGACGCAGCGGTGGCCCGCGACGAACTCGGCGCGCTCGCCCCGGTCCTCGGCGACACCCCGACGGACCGATCGCTGCGCGAGGCGCAGCTCGCCGTGCGGCGAAACCCGGGGCGCACCCGTCCGCTGCTGCGCCTGGCGCAGCTCTACGTGCGCAAGGCGCGGGAGGCGAGCGATCCCTCCCTCTATGAGCGTGCGGATGACGCCGTGACCCGGGCGCTGCGCATCGACCCCAACGACCTCTCGGCGCTGCAGGTCCGCGGCCTGGTGTTGATGCAAGACCACCGGTTCGCCGAAGCACGGGACCTCGCGACCCGGGCGATCGCGCGAGACCGACAGCAGGCCATCTTCTATGGGCTGCTCGGCGACGCGGAGATGGAGGTCGGTCACTACACCGCGGCCGAGACGGCCTATCAGCAGATGGTGAACCTCCGGCCGAACCTCGCGTCGTACAGCCGGGGTTCGTGGCTACGATGGCTCATCGGAGATCCCGACGGCGCCATCGATCTCGGTCGTCACGCGGTCGAGGCGGGGTCGCCGCGCGTGCCCGAAGAGCTCGCGTGGACCATCGTGCAACTCGGCAATCTCCAGTTCTCCATCGGAGACCTCGCGGGCGCTCTCACCAACTATGAAGCGGCCTTGCGGGTGTTTCCCAACTATCCCTCCGCGTTGGACGCCCGCGGGGTGCTGCGGCGCGCCCGCGGCGACCTCGCCGGCGCCGTGTCCGACGCCCGACTCGCGGTCCTGGGATCGACCACGACGGAGCACCTGCTTCACCTGGGAGAGGCGCAGCGCGCGGCGGGGCGGCAGGCCGAGGCGGATTCGACCTTCGCCCAGGCCGAGCGCGCGGGTCGTCGCTCAGACCCCCGGGCGTTGAGCCTCTTCTACGCCAATCACAACCGTGACCAGGCCGCGGCCGTGGAACTGGCGCGACGCGAGCTGGCGGCTCGCCCCGACGAGGTCTACTCGCAAGACGCGTTGGCGTGGGCGCTGTTCCGTCAGGGGCAGCTCGACGAGGCCGCGGTGTTGATCGATCGCGCGCGGCGCCTGGGCACGCGCGAGGCCCGCTTCGCGTTTCACGCGGGCATGATCGCCCGGGCGCGGCGCGCGCCTGACGCCGCGCGCACGCTCCTGTGTGAAGCGCTGCAGATGAATCCCTACTTCGATGTGGACGGCGTGGCCGAGGCGCGGCGAGCGCTCCAGGAGATGGACGCGGGCGCGTGTCCCGAGGCTCCCCGCGCCGCCCATCGCGACGCGGGCCTCAGGGATTGAGGGTCAGGGCGTGATCGAGACGAGGAAGATGCGTCCGCTCGCGCCAGCGCTCTCGTCGGCCACGGCGTAGTTGTCGGACATGCGCGCGCGGTGAATGCCCCGCGGGGTCTCCATGCCCATGGAGAGGCTCGCGGGCGCGCTCACGCGGCCGTCGTTCGCGGAGAAGGTCAGCAGCCCAGCCGACTCGGGATCGGCGCCCGAGAACAGCGCGCTGCGGCTGTCCATCGCCAGCGCCAGACCTGCGGGGTAGTTGGCCACGAGGTTGCCGGCGAGGGCGGTGTTGGACATCGCCCCCACCGCGACCGCGGTGGCCGAGCGCGCGCCGCCCCGGCGGGTGTCATGGACGATGATGTTGCCCATGGAACCCTGCGAGATGCCCGACGGGTCGACGAGGTCGGTGGTGACCACCGTGGGCGTGCCGCCCGCGCGCGCGACCCGAAAGAGCGCGCGTACCGTGCCCATGTCGTCGCGGCGTTGTGCGGAGATGAACAGCTCGTTGCCGTCGAACGACGTGGTCACCGCGACGGGATGCACCAGGTCGGTGCCCAGGGTGAGGGCGCTGGGCATACCCCCGCCGGCGGCAAGGGAGAACACCACGCCAACGCCCTCATCCGTGCCACGATCCGCGGTCTGGTCGGCGATGTAGAGGGTGTTGTCGTCGTTGGAAATGGCGAGACCGATGGGGTAGCGGAGTGATCCCCCCATGGTCACGACCGTCGGCGTCGCCGGCTGCGCCCCAGGTGCGGGAACCGTCGCGCGAAACACCGCGGGCTCGCGGGTCGACGTGAAGGCCGTGAAGAACACCACGGATCCGTTCGCCGTCAGCACCGCGTCGAGCGGGCGCGAGCAGACCATTCCGCACTCGACGATCGCCCGAGAGGAGAGGTTCTGCGCGGGAGGGCCGGAATCCGTCGGGGTGGCCGCGTCGACGACGTCCGCAGGCGAACCCGCGTCGACGACGTCCGCGGGCGAACCCGCGTCAACGACGTCGGGACCGGCCCCGATGTCGCTCCCGCCGCCCAGATCACCCGCCGCGTCTTGCGCGTCGGTCGCCGCGGCGACGTCGGGTGATGCATCTCCCGGGGAAACGACCGGAGACGAGCTACAGGCAGCAAGCCCCAACATCAGCGGCCCGAGCCAGAGCTTCGAGGCCCGTGCTCCCTGCTGTTCAATCCGGATCATCGTGTTTCCTCCAGAATACCGACAGTTGACTAGAACCCAGGCTCAGTTTGCCGTCAAGCCTGCGCTTCGCTGCTCGGGTGGATACGCTTGTGATCGCGAGGCGGATTTCTCCGAAGAACAACTTTCTCCCTGAGCCGAGAATGCAGCCGCCGTGTCACGACGCCTGGCTTGATGGCACACCGCGAACCGGCCATGACGTCGTGACCGCCGCCACCCTCGGAACACCGCGGTTGGAAGGGTCAGCCCGGCGTGTGGCGCACGTACTCGAAGTCCACGGGGCGGCCCTTGATGCCCTGCTTGGGCGGGGCGATCCAGTGGGCCATCTTGCCGGGCTCGTACACGGGGCGGGTCATCAGGCTCTTCACGTACGCGCGGTCGGCTTCGGTGGGCAGCCAGTGCGTCTTCTTCGCCTGCCACGCCGACTCGTCGATGAGGGCGCCGTCGGTGTCGAAGCGCATGCCCGCGTAGAGCCCCTGCGTGCGGTTGAAGCGCCGCGAGGGGAGCGTGAGCTTGAAGTCCACGCCCTGCTCCGCGATGGTGCGGTTCCACTTGTCAACGCCGCGCTGGCAGTCCTCGACGTACTCGTCGCGCAGCACCTCGTTCATCGCCGTGCGCAGCGCCACGTCCTCGCGGCGGAGGGCGCCGTCTCGGGGGAGGTCCATCGCGTAGGTGCCTTCGAGGGCGACGTGGTCGGTGTGCTGCGCCTCCTTCGCGCGGCCCTTGAGGCCCGCGGCGAAGAAGCTCGCGGCGTTGGACGACACCTCGGCGCCGAAGAGGTCGAGCGATGAGGAGAACCAGAAGTTGAGGTAGCGCTGGATCGTCGCGAGGTCGATCCCTCCCTGCGCCCGCGCGTCGCCGTTGGGGTCGAGCTTCGCGAGCTCAGACGCGCGCTGCACCACCCGCAGCACGCCGGTCTCGCCCACGAACATGTGGTGGGCCTCCTCGGTGAGCATGAAGCGCGTGGTGCGCGAGAGCGGGTCGAACGCGCTCTCGGCGAGGGCGAGGAGCTGGTACTTCCCGTCGCGGTCGGTGAAGAACGTGAACATGAAGAACGACAGCCAGTCCTCGCAGGGCTCGTTGAAGGTCCCGAGGATGCGGGGCTTGTCGGGGTCGCCGCTGCGGCGCTCGAGCAGGCCCTCGGCCTCCTCGCGGCCGTCGCGCCCGAAGTACGAGTGCAGGAGGTACACCATCGCCCAGAGGTGCCGGCCCTCTTCGACGTTCACCTGAAAGAGGTTGCGCAGGTCGTAGAGCGAGGGACACGTCTGCCCGAGGAGCCGCTGCTGCTCGACGCTGGCGGGCTCGGTGTCGCCCTGGGTCACGATCAACCGCCGCAGCACGTTGCGGTGCTCACCGGGCACCTGCTGCCACACGGGCTTGCCGTAGTCATCGCCGCACGCGATGGTGCGGTCGGTGACGGCGTCGGAGAGAAAGATGCCCCAGCGGTAGTCGGGCATCTTCACGTAGTCGAAGTTCGCCCAGCCCTCGTGGTCCACGGAGATGGCCGTGCGCAGGAAGACGTCGTCTTGCTGAAAGCCCTCGGGGCCCATCTCGACCCACCACTTGAGGAAGTTGGGCTGCCACTCTTCGAGGGCGCGCTGCAGCCGCTTGTCGGACGACAGGTCGACGTTGTTCGGAATGCGCGTGTCGTTGACCACCGAGGACATCGTGAACACCTCCCCGCGTGAGGCGGGTCGAGAAGGAGTTGAGAGGCACGAGGCGTTGGATGAGGCCTGTGGGGCTCAGGTGCGGCGGTAGTCGTACACCGCGCGCTCGGGGCGACCGTAGAGCGTGAGCGCCCCGCGGGGGCCGACGGCGTTGGGGCGCTGAAAGATCCAGTTCTGCCAGGCCGAGAGGCGCCCGAAGATCTTGGTCTCCATGGTCTCGGGACCCGCGAAGCGCAGGCTCGCCTCCATGCCGGTCATGGCGTCGGGCGACATCGCCGCACGCTCCTCCAGGGCCACACGAACCTCATCGTCCCAATCAATGGGGTCGGGGGTGTACGTGACCAGCCCCAGCTTCATCGCCCGGGGCGCGTCGATGGGGTCGCGCTCGTCGCGCAGGCGGTCGGGCACACCCGGGTCGTAGAGGAACCTCGTCTGCAAGCGCGTGAGCCCGTTGCTCATCGGGAACGCGCCGAAGTTCATGGGAGACAAGGCGATCGCGTTGGCGCCGTCGGCGTCGTCCTGCATGAAGACCCGGTCGGCGGCGAGGGCGAGCTCGTAGAGGGATCCCGCGAAGCACGAGCCGGCCTCGACGAGGGCGAACACGCTCTTGGCCGAGAGGTCGAGGCGCTTGAGCACCCGGCGCTGCAGGAGCACGATCTCCTTCGCGAGCCAGTCGGTCTCGGAGAGGGCGAGCAGGGACTCGTCCCACGCGCGCACGGCGGCGAGGTCTCCCGCGGTGCGCAGCACGACGGTGCCGATCTCGAGGTGGTTGAAGCGCAGGTCGAGCAGCGCGTCGTCGAGCTCGCGCCACATCGCCACCGACCACGAGGTCGGCCCGGCGGCGCGCAGCGCCTCGGCCGTGCGCGGAGGATCCCCCGACGGGCCCTTCACGGTGACCTCGGCGATGCGCCGCGCGGGGTCGCGCGAGACCGTGACGAAGGTGTACTCCGAGCGGCTCTCGGTGCGGGTGACGGTGAGGGGCGGGAGGTGCATCCCGGGGCCCTCGGCGCGGCGGGGAGAGCGGGCCACGAGCTTCTCGGCGCGGGCCTTCACCGCGGCGTCGAAGCGCGATCGCGGGGCCACCTCGTCGACGAGCCGCCACTCCACCGCGCGCTTGCCGCGCACGCCCTCGGCGATGGTCGAGAACACGTCGGCGAGGTCACGCCGCACCTTGCGCTTGTCGACCACGCGGGTGAGCCCGCCGGTGCCCGGGAGCACCGCGAGCAGGGGCGCCTCGGGGAGGCTCACGGCGCTGTTGCCGTCGTCTTGCAGCAGGGCCTCGTCACACGCGAGCACGAGCTCGTAGCCGCCGCCCGAGGCGGTGCCGTTGATCGCCGCGAGGGTGGCCACGCCCGAGTTCGCGCTGAGGTCTTCGAGGTAGAGCCGGGTCTCGTTGGTGTACTTGCAGAAGTTCACCTTGAAGGGGTGCGACGACGAGCCGAGC